>NZ_MBEM01000258.1:0-15679 GCF_001954045.1 Mycobacterium sp. SP-6446
GAAGTCGGGGCGCGCATCGCCGAGCTGCGAGCCGAAGCCCGGGCGCGGCACGGCTGGATCATGGACACCTATTTGCTGCGGGCCTCCGGCTGGCAGACTTGACGCGTGCCCGAACTTCCCGAGGTCGAAGCGCTGGCCGACCATCTGCGCCGCCATGCCGTCGGTTTGACGGTGGGCCGCGTAGATGTCGCGGCGTTGTCGGTGCTGAAAACCTTTGACCCGCCGACTTCCGCGCTGCACGGCCGGGCCGTTGCCGGGGCCGGGCGGTGGGGCAAATACCTGGGCCTGCAGGTCGACGAGTTGTTCTTGATCACCCATCTGTCGCGCGCGGGGTGGCTGCGATGGTCCGACAAGCTGGCCGCGGCGCCGCTGCGGCCAGGCAAAGGGCCGATCGCGCTGCGGGTGCACCTCGGCGACCCCGGTAGCGCGCCGGGATTCGACCTCACCGAGGCCGGGACCCAGAAGCGGCTGGCGGTGTGGCTCGTCGACGACCCGCGGCAGGTGCCGGGCATCGCCGCGCTCGGCCCCGACGCGCTGGAGCTGGCCACCGAGGACCTCGCCGGGTTGTTGGCCGGCAACACCGGCCGGATCAAAACCGTCATCACCGACCAGAAGGTGATCGCCGGTATCGGCAACGCCTACAGCGACGAAATCCTGCATGTCGCCAAGATCTCGCCGTTCGCCACGGCCGGGAAGCTCACGAGCGAGCAGCTCACCGCATTGCACGACGCGATGGTGTCGGTGTTGACCGACGCGGTGGCCCGGTCCGTCGGCCAGGGGGCGGCCACGCTTAAAGGGGAGAAGCGCTCCGGATTGCGGGTGCACGCGCGAACGGGGTTGCCGTGTCCGGTGTGCGGCGACACCGTGCGCGAAGTGTCGTTCGCGGACAAGTCTTTTCAGTACTGCCCGACCTGCCAGACGGGCGGCAAGGTGCTGGCGGACCGGCGCTTGTCACGGCTGCTCAAGTAGTCGCCCGACCACGAGCCGACACGGCTCGATATGCTGCCCGGGTGACTCGCCAGAAGATTCTCATCACCGGCGCCAGTTCCGGCCTGGGCGCCGGGATGGCGCGATCCTTCGCGGCCAAGGGTCGTGATCTGGCCCTGTGCGCCCGGCGCACCGACCGGCTTGACGAGCTGAAAGACGAACTGGCCCAACAGTATCCGGGCATCAAGATCGCGGTGGCGGCGTTGGACGTCACCGACCACGAACAGGTGCCCAAGGTATTCGCCGAACTCAGCGACGAGCTCGGCGGCATCGACCGCATCATCGTCAACGCCGGAATCGGCAAGGGCGCCAAGCTCGGGTCGGGCAAGCTGTGGGCGAACAAAGCGACCATCGAGACCAACCTGGTCGCCGCGCTGGTGCAGATCGAAACCGCGCTGGAGATGTTCGCCAAGAGCGGATCGGGGCATCTAGTGCTCATCTCCTCGGTGCTGGGCAACAAGGGCGTGCCCGGCGTCAAAGCCGCCTACTGCGCTAGCAAAGCCGGACTGACCTCGTTGGGCGAATCGCTGCGCGCCGAGTACGCCAAAGGGCCCATCAAGGTGACGGCGATCGAACCCGGCTACATCGAATCGGAGATGACGGCCAAGTCGGCCAGCACAATGCTGATGGTGGACAACGAAACTGGCGTCAAGGCACTGGTCGACGCCATCGAGCGCGAGCCGGGCCGGGCCGTCGTGCCGCGGTGGCCGTGGGCGCCGCTGGTGCAACTCATCCGGGTGCTGCCACCCCCGCTCACCAAGCGATTCGCCTAAAGCCCGTCGAGTGTGAATCTGACGACGGTTTCACGGCGTGTCGCGTCGTAAGATTCACACTCGCGCGAACGATTCTCAGCTGGTGCGGCCCCGTTCGGTGCGGTAGCGGCGGACCAGTGCGTCGGTCGAGCTGTCCGACTGCGGCTCAGGGGAGCCATCGCCGGTGATCACCGGGAGCAGCGCCTTGGCCTGCGTCTTGCCCAGCTCCACGCCCCATTGGTCGAACGAGTCGATTCCCCAGATCACGCCCTCGGTGAACACCTGATGCTCGTAGAGTGCGATCAGCTGACCGAGCACCGATGGTGTGAGCCGGTCCGCCAGGATCGAGGTCGACGGCCGGTTGCCGGGCATGACCTTGTGCGGCACGACGTCGGCGGGTGTGCCCTCGGCGGCGATTTCCTCGGCGGTCTTGCCGAACGCCAGCACCTGGGTCTGGGCGAAGAAGTTGCTCATCAACAGGTCGTGCATGCTGCCGGTGCCTTCGACCGTGGGTAGGTCGTCGAGCGGCTGGCTGAAGCCGATGAAGTCGGCCGGCACCAGTCGAGTGCCCTGGTGCAGCAGTTGATAGAAGGCGTGCTGGCCATTGGTTCCCGGTTCGCCCCAATAGATTTCACCGGTGTCGGTGGTGACCGGCGTGCCGTCGGCGCGGGTCGACTTGCCGTTGGATTCCATGGTGAGCTGTTGCAGATAGGCCGCAAAACGCGCCAGGTCGTTGGAATACGGCAGCACGGCACGCGATTGCGCGCCCATGAAGTTGGAGTACCACAAACCGATGAGGCCGAGCAGCGCGGGAGCGTTGGACTCCAGCGGCGCGGTCTTGAAATGCCGGTCAACGATGTGGAATCCGGACAAAAAATCAGCGAAAGCCTGCCGGCCGATGGTGGCCATCAGCGACAGGCCGATCGCCGAATCGACCGAATAGCGGCCACCGACCCAGTCCCAGAACCCGAACATGTTGTCGGTGTTGATGCCGAAGTCGTCGACCAAGCGTTTGTTGGTGGAGACGGCCACGAAATGCTTTGACACCGCGGCGTCGCCGAGGGCGCCCGTCAGCCAGCGGCGCGCGGCGGTCGCATTGGTCAGCGTCTCCAGGGTGGAGAACGTCTTGGACGCAACGACGAAAAGCGTTGTGGCGGGGTCTAAATCGGCCAATTTCGCGATCAGGTCCGCGGGGTCGACGTTGGACACGAAGCGCGCCGAAATCCCGGCGTCCACGTAGTGGCGCAAGGCCTGATACACCATCACCGGGCCCAGGTCCGAGCCGCCGATGCCGATGTTGACGACGGTCTTGATCCGTTTCCCGGTGGCTCCGGTCCATTCGCCGCTGCGCAGCCGATCGGTGAAGTCGCCCATCGCATCCAGTACGGAGTGCACGTCCTCGACTACGTTTTGGCCATCCACGACCAGCTCAGCGTCGCGGGGCAGCCGCAGCGCGGTGTGCAATACCGCGCGATCCTCGGAGGTGTTGATGTGTGCACCGGAAAACATCTGGTCTCGATGCTCCTCGAGGCCTGCCGCGCGGGCCAGATCGAGCAGCAGCCGCAGCGTTTCCCGGGTGATGCGGTGCTTGCTGTAGTCGATGTAGAGGTCGCCGACCGTGACGGTGAGGTCGCGGCCGCGATCGGGATCTTCGGCGAAGAACTGGCGAAGGTGGGTTTGTCCGATTTGTTCGTGATGCCTGCGTAGGGCTTCCCACGCCGGGGTGGCGGTGATGTCGGGGATCGTTCGCAGGGAGGTCATGGCTCGACCCTAATGCGGCGCTTGGGCACCAGCCAGGTCCCCGGGTCCGCCGCTAGTGGCCGAGCCGGCCCCTGCCCAGTCGCAGCAACAGCATTGCCAGATCCTTGCCGTCCGGACCGAGCTCGCTGTAGCGCTCGATGACTTTCATCTCGCGGCTGTGCACCAGCCGGGTGCCGCCGGACGCCATCCGGACCTTGCCGATCGCCTGTGAAACCTCGGCGCGACGCTTCACCGCAGCGAGGATCTCGGCGTCTAACCGGTCGATCTCTTCGCGCAACTCTTCGATGTTCTCGAGTTCTTCCGTTTCCAGCATGTTCATCTCTGCAAACTCCGCATTCTCGTGATGTGGGGGTTCTGGTCTCATCCGGTATCAGGCCTCACAAAAGAGACGAGCCCCGAATCCGGAAGCGGACCACGGGGCTCTGCGACGGCAGCTAGACCACGGGCACCGCTAGCGGGTACCCATAGAAAAATCGACGACGCGCGTTGAGCACGAAACCGAGTCTAGCCAACCAGGTGCGGATCCGTTGCAAAAACCCATGTAAAAGACGTCCGCAACCCCTCTAGACGCGGCCAGGCGCCCCCCGGGACACCCCCGGCTGCGGCCGGGCGAAAAAGATCGCCCGGACGTACCGGACCGGCCGGTTCACGTCGGCGGTCAGCGGTAAGTTTGGACAGACATGAGTGTGCACGCGACCGATACCAAGCCCGCCCCCGAAGCGGACCGTCTGCTCGACGACCTCAACCCACAACAGCGCCAAGCGGTGGTGCACCAGGGTGCGCCGCTGCTGATCGTGGCCGGTGCGGGTTCGGGCAAGACTGCGGTATTGACGCGGCGCATCGCGTACCTGATCGCGGCGCGCGGCGTCGGGGTGGGTCAGGTCCTGGCCATCACGTTCACCAATAAGGCCGCGGCCGAGATGCGCGAGCGCGTGGTGCGGTTGGTCGGCAACCGGGCGCGCGCGATGTGGGTCTCGACGTTTCACTCGACTTGCGTGCGCATCCTGCGCAATCAGGCGTCCCTGATCAAAGGCCTCAACTCCAACTTCTCGATCTACGACGCCGACGATTCCCGGCGCCTGCTACAGATGATTGGCCGCGACATGGGGCTCGACATCAAGCGGTACTCGCCGCGGCTGCTGGCCAACGCGATCTCCAACCTGAAGAACGAATTGATCGACCCGGATCAGGCGCTGGCCAACCTGTCGGACGAATCCGATGACCTGGCCCGCACTGTCGCATCCGTCTTCGCCGAGTATCAGCGCCGCCTGCGAACGGCCAACGCGCTGGACTTCGACGACCTGATCGGGGAGACGGTGGCGGTGTTGCAAACGTTTCCGGAGATCGCCCAGTACTACCGGCGGCGGTTCCGCCATGTGCTGGTCGACGAATACCAGGACACCAATCACGCGCAGTACGTGCTGGTTCGGGAGCTGGTCGGTCGCGGCGGCCCGCAGGATTCGCCTGATGACGTCCCACCGGCGGAACTGTGCGTGGTCGGCGACGCCGATCAGTCGATCTACGCGTTCCGCGGCGCCACGATCCGCAACATCGAGGACTTCGAACGTGACTACCCGGATGCGAAAACAATTCTGCTGGAACAGAATTACCGCTCGACGCAGAACATTCTGTCGGCGGCCAACTCGGTGATCGCCCGCAACTCCGGACGCCGGGAGAAGCGGCTGTGGACCGACGCCGGGGAAGGCGAGCTGATCGTCGGCTACGTCGCCGACAACGAGCACGACGAGGCCAGGTTCGTCGCCGAAGAAATCGACGCGCTCGCCGAGCGCGGCGAGATCACCTACAACGACGTCGCCGTCTTCTACCGCACGAACAACTCGTCGCGGTCGCTGGAAGAGGTGTTCATCCGCGCCGGGATTCCGTACAAAGTCGTTGGGGGAGTGCGCTTTTACGAGCGCAAGGAGATCCGCGACATCGTGGCATACCTGCGGGTGCTGGACAATCCCGGTGACGCGGTTAGCATGCGGCGCATCCTCAACACCCCGCGCCGAGGCATCGGTGATCGGGCAGAGGCGTGCGTCGCCGTGTACGCCGAGAACACCGGATCCAGCTTCGCCGATGCGCTCGTCGCCGCGGCCGAGGGCAGGGTGCCGATGCTCAATACCCGTGCCGAGAAGGCGATCTCGGGCTTCGTCGAGATGCTGGACGACTTGCGGGGCCGCCTCGACGACGACCTCGGCGATCTTGTCGAGTCGGTGCTGGAACGCACCGGATACCGCAGGGAGCTGGAATCCTCGAGCGACCCTCAGGAACTGGCCCGGCTGGACAACCTGAACGAACTGGTAAGCGTCGCACACGAATTCAGCATCGACCAGGCCAATGCCGCTGCGCTCGACGAGTCTCTGCAAACCCCCGAGGACGAAGACGTGCCGGACACCGGTGTGCTGGCGGCGTTCCTGGAGAGGGTGTCGCTGGTCTCCGACAGCGACGAGATCCCCGAAGAGGGCGCCGGCATGGTGACGATGATGACGCTGCACACCGCCAAGGGCCTGGAGTTCCCGGTGGTGTTCGTCACCGGCTGGGAGGACGGGATGTTCCCACACATGCGGGCGCTTGACGATCCCGCCGAACTCTCCGAGGAGCGGAGGCTGGCCTACGTCGGTATCACCCGGGCCCGCCAGCGGCTGTACCTGAGCCGGGCCATCGTCCGGTCCTCCTGGGGACAGCCCATGCTCAATCCGGAGTCCCGGTTCCTGCGCGAGATCCCGCAGGAGCTCATCGACTGGCGGCGCAGCGCGCCCGCGCCGTCGTTCAGCGCTCCGGTCAGCGGGGCCGGACGGTTCGGTGCACCGCGCGCGGCGCCGACTCGTTCGGGGGCGGGCAAACGCCCGCTGGTGGTGCTGCAGCCCGGTGACCGGGTGACCCACGACAAGTACGGGCTGGGCAGGGTCGAGGAGGTCTCCGGCGTCGGTGAATCGGCCATGTCGCTGATCGATTTCGGCAGTTCAGGCCGGGTGAAGCTGATGCACAACCACGCGCCGGTCAGCAAACTCTGACCGCGTAGGGGGCGCCGGTTATTCCTCTAGCCAACGCTTCGTCCGCGGGTGCATCACCAAAACCGCGCTGGCAATCGGCAGCAGCGGGAGAGCGTGCACGATCCACGCGACGCGCGCGCCCGCGATGAACACGCCGCCGTAGGTCAGCACCGCCACCACCGCGCCGGCCACGATGAGATAGCGCCCCAAGGACCGGCCCTGCAGCAGCACGATCACGCCCGCGATGGTCGTCGACGCGAACACCAGGGCGAGAAACGCGACCGCGATGCAGAACAACCGGTCGGTCTTCCACCAGCCGGCGATCAAATCGGTGGCCACCACCGACGTGGCCCACCCGCTGACGATGGCGACGGCGCAGCCCGCGGCCGCCGTCCGGCCGCTGGGCTCGCCGGCCGGCGGGCCGAGGCCTCCGCGCCGACCGGCAGGGGCGGCGCCCCGGTAGGGCGTTGGTGGCGGAATCTGGGTGGTCGGCGACTCCGGGACGGTCGGCATCGGTCCCGTGGGTGCACGCCGGATGATCCGGGTGCGGGATTCGGAGGGTGGCTCCGGTGGTTCGGACAGGTGCGCGGCGGGAGGTGGGTCGTTCGGCGCGGTCACCTCATCCAGCGTAGTTGCCGACGAAGATGCCGCGCTTGGCCAGCCACGGCACCGGGTCGATCCTTTCGCTACCGCCCTGCAGCACCTCGAAATGCAGATGCGGGCCGGTGGAATTGCCGCGATTTCCCATGGTGGCGATCTGGTCACCGGCCATCACGCGCTCGCCGGCGCTCACGGTGGTGGTGTTGACGTGGCCGTAGAGCGTGACGGTGCCGTCGGCATGGCGCACCTTGACCAGTGCCCCGTAGCCGGCGGCCGGCCCGGCCTCGATCACCACGCCGTCGGACACCGCATAGATCGGCGTGCCAATCGAATTGGCGAGGTCGATGCCGGCGTGCAGGACCCCCCAGCGGTAGCCGAAGTTCGACGTGAATATCCCGTGCGTGGGCATGACGTAGAGCGGCTGCTGCAGTCGGGCCTCGCGCTGCGCGCGATCGTTGGCGTACGCGACACCGTGGGCAAGTTCCGCGTTGTGCACGACGGTGTTCGCCGCCGGCTGGACCGCGATCACCTGGGCGCCGCGGGTGGCGTTGCTGCTCGACCCGCCGGTGAGGGCCGACGCGTTGGCGGTCAGCACGGCGTCGGTCTTGGGGACTTCGGCATGGCTGGTCGCGGTATGGGCCGCAGCGGCCGCCGCGCCGGCGGCCATCGCCGAGATCAGCAGTCGCCCCTTCGCCGCGCTCGTCGGCTCTTTGCGGTGCTGGCCACCCCGGCGCACCACGGAGATGACGTCGGTGATGTCCGACTGATAGGGGCGATGCACGTCTGCGTCGGCCTGGAATCGCACCGGAACCGGCACCGTCGCGGGAGCGGCAAGCAGGAGCGGGGCCAGGTCGTCCACGTCGTGCAGGTCGTCCAGCTCGGGGGCCAGCAGAACCTGGGCTTCGTTGTCGAACGTCGAGTCGTTGCTGAAGTCGAGGTCGTGCAGTTCGCCGCAATCGTCGGCGAATTCGAGGCTGTCGAAGTCGAACCCGTCGAGCGGAAGGATCTCGGTGACTTCGTTGCCGTGCGGCTCTGTCCAATGGGCTCCCGCTGCACGACTCACTCTCACCACGCCGGAAGTTTCGGCAGCAGAACGAGTCAAACGGTGCTGGGACAAGCTGGAATGTCCTCGTATCGTGACCATAACGTTATCTGGACCTAAGGAAGGTATCGGTTTACGGACGGGGCTGGCAACCTCGGGCTAAATTCCGGACGGATATTGTGATCCGCATCACGTTTCGGGCTTTGCGCTGTCTCGTGAGCTGTGCCACATCGGTGGGATGCGGCGATGGCAACCGTTCGACGGGTGGATACAGTTCGTCCGTGCGTGTTGCCGGATGCGGCGCCGCCTACGTACAGGACTTGCAGTAAGCCGAGCGAAGACAGTGAGCCCATGGACCTTTTCGAGTATCAAGCCAAAGAATTATTCGCCAAGCACAACGTACCGAGTACGCCCGGCCGGGTGACGGACACCGCCGAGGGCGCTCAGGCCATCGCCGAGGAGATCGGCGCGCCGGTGATGGTCAAAGCGCAGGTCAAGATCGGCGGCCGGGGCAAGGCCGGTGGCGTCAAGTATGCCGCGACACCCCAAGACGCCTACGAACACGCCAAGAACATCCTCGGCCTGGACATCAAGGGGCACGTCGTCAAGAAGCTGTTGGTCGCCGAGGCCAGCGACATCGCCGAGGAGTACTACATCTCCTTCTTGCTCGACCGCGCCAACCGCACCTACCTGGCGATGTGCTCGGTCGAGGGTGGCATGGAGATCGAAGAAGTCGCGGCCACCAAGCCCGACCGGCTGGCCAAGGTCCCGGTCGACGCCGTCAAGGGCGTGGACCTGGCCACCGCGCGTTCCATCGCCGAGCAGGGTCACCTGCCGGCCGAGGTGCTCGACGCCGCCGCGGTCACCATCTCCAAGCTGTGGGACCTCTTCGTCGGTGAGGACGCCACGCTGGTCGAGGTGAACCCGTTGGTGCGCACCCCCGACGACCGGATTCTGGCGCTGGACGGCAAGGTCACCCTGGACGCCAACGCCGACTTCCGGCAGCCCGGCCACGTCGAGTTCGAGGACCGCGACGCGACCGACCCGCTGGAGCTCAAGGCCAAGGAGCACGACCTCAACTACGTCAAGCTCGACGGCGAAGTCGGCATCATCGGCAACGGCGCGGGCTTGGTCATGTCGACCCTCGACGTGGTGGCCTACGCAGGGGAAAAGCATGGCGGCGTCAAGCCGGCCAACTTTCTGGACATCGGCGGTGGCGCGTCGGCCGAGGTGATGGCCGCGGGCCTGGACGTGGTGCTGGGCGACAAGCAGGTCAAGAGCGTGTTCGTCAACGTGTTCGGCGGCATCACGGCCTGCGACGCCGTGGCGACCGGGATCGTCAAGGCCCTGGAAATCCTGGGCGACGAGGCCAACAAGCCCCTGGTGGTGCGGTTGGACGGCAACAACGTCGACGAAGGCCGGCGCATCCTTGCCGAGGCCAACCACCCGCTCGTGACGCTGGTGCCGACGATGGACGAGGCCGCCGACAAGGCCGCCGAGCTGGCGAGCGCCTGAAAGGAAGCATGACCCAATGGCTATATTTCTGACCGCCGAAAACAAGGTCGTCGTCCAGGGCATCACCGGCGCCGAGGCGACCAAGCACACCGCACGCATGCTCAAGGCCGGCACGCACATCGTCGGCGGAGTCAACGCCCGCAAGGCCGGCACCACGGTCGCGCACAAGGACGTCAACGACAAGCCCGTCGAACTGCCGGTGTTCGGCAGCGTCGTCGAGGCCATCGAGAAGACCGGCGCCGACGTCTCGATCGTGTTCGTCCCACCGGTGTACGCCAAGGACGCCATCATCGAGGCCATCGACGCCGAGATCCCGCTGCTGGTGGTCATCACCGAGGGAATCCCGGTGCAGGACAGCGCATATGCGTGGGCTTACAACCTGCACAAGGGCGGAAAGACCCGCATCATCGGTCCGAACTGTCCCGGCATCATCACCCCGGGCCAGGCGCTGGTGGGCATCACCCCGGCCAACATCACCGGGCCGGGTCCCGTCGGGCTGGTATCCAAGTCCGGCACGCTGACCTACCAAATGATGTACGAGCTACGCGATTTCGGCTTCTCCACGTCCATCGGGATCGGCGGTGACCCGGTCATCGGCACCACCCACATCGACGCTATCGAGGCGTTCGAGAAGGATCCCGACACCAAGGTCATCGTGATGATCGGCGAGATCGGCGGTGACGCCGAGGAGCGCGCGGCCGACTACATCAAGGCGCACGTATCCAAGCCGGTCGTCGGCTACGTCGCAGGATTCACTGCGCCAGAAGGAAAGACGATGGGCCACGCTGGCGCGATCGTGTCCGGCTCGTCGGGCACCGCGGCCGCCAAGAAGGAAGCCCTGGAGGCGGCCGGGGTCAAGGTCGGCAAGACCCCCTCGGAGACGGCGGCGCTGGCCCGGGAGATTCTGCAGAGCCTGTAGCGACAGGTTTCGCAACGTGACACTGGATCCGCGCACGCCCGTCGTCGTCGGGGTCGGGCAGTCGGCGGAACGCATCGACGACGCCTACTACCGCGCGATGTCGGGCGTGGAACTAGCCGCCGCGGCGGCGCGCGCCGCACTCGACGACTGCGGCGCCGACGTCGCCAAGGTCGCGTCGACGATCGACACCGTCGCCGGCGTAAGGCAATTCGAGATTTCCGGACCGGCCCAACCGGTGCTGGGCAAGTCGAACAACTATCCGCGGTCGGTGGCCAACCGGATCGGCGCGGACCCCGCCCGCGCCATCCTCGAAGTCGTCGGGGGTCAGGGCCCACAGCACCTGATCACCGAGCTGGCCGGCGAGATCGCCGCCGGTCGCGTCGACGTCGCGCTGATTTTCGGCTCCGATGCCACGTCGACCACGCGCTATTTCGCCGGGGCCGACAACCGCCCGGATTTCTCCGAGACCGTCGACGGTTCGCTGGAAGACCGGGGCTACGGCCTGGAGCGACTCGTCACGCGCTACACGGTGATCCACGGCCTGGTCGACGCGCCGACGCAGTATGCGCTGCTGGAGAATGCCCGTCGCGCCGAAACCGGGCTGGGCCCAACGGAATACCTGCGTCGGATGGGCGAGCTGTTCGCGCCGTTCACCAAGGTCGCCGCGGGCAATCCGTTTGCCGCCGCGCCGGTGGAACGCAGCGTCGACGAGCTGATCACCGTGACCGAGAGCAACCGGATGATCTCCGACCCGTACCCGCGGTTGCTGGTCGCTCGCGATCAGGTCAACCAGGGCGCGGCCGCACTGATGATGTCGGTCGAGTCCGCGCGGCGGCTCGGAGTGCCGGAGGAGAACTGGGTGTACCTCCACGGCCACGCCGATCTGGAGGAACAGCCGCTGCTGGAACGCCCGGACCTCGGGCATGCACCCTCGGCCGTCATGGCGGTGCGCGAAGCGCTAGACGTGGCCGGCATCGGTATCGACGACGTCGCCACCTTCGACCTATACAGCTGCTTTCCGGTGCCGGTGTTCAACATCTGCGACGGCATGGGCCTCGCGCCCGACGATCCACGCGGACTGACCCTGACCGGTGGGCTCCCCTTCTTCGGCGGCGCCGGCAACAATTATTCGATGCACGGTGTCGCCGAGACGGTCGCCCGAATGCGAAGCACGCCAGGGCAATTCGGCCTCGTCGGCGCCAACGGCGGCATCTTGAGCAAGTATTCGGTCGGCGTTTACTCGACCACCCCGACGGAATGGAAGCCGGATCGCAGCGCCGCGCTGCAGGCGCAGATCGGCAGCTCGCCGACGCAGGCGGTGACCGAGGCGGCCGACGGCGCCGCCACCGTCGAGACCTACACCGTCCGGCGCGATTCCGGTCGGCTGACCGGAATCATCGTGGGCCGGCTGGACGCCGACGGCACCCGATTCCTGTCGACCACCGAGGACGCCGAGTTGATCGCGCTGCTGACCGACGGCGACCCGCTGGGGAGTCCCGTTCGGGTGCGCTCCTTCGACTACGGCAACCGCTGCACGCCGGGCTGACCTCTTCCCGCGAGCAGTCCCCCGCAAGCGGGAGGTACCCCCAGCAGAATCGCATTCCCCGGCGAGGCTTGATGCGATTCTGCGTCTGCTCGCGGTTTCTAGACGAGGGCGGCCAGCTTGCCGGCCAATCGCTCAACGTAGGCGGCGATTTCGTCGTCAGGACGGTCCGGAAGGCCGAACAGCACCTCGGTGACCCCGAGCTCGGCCCAGTGGGCCAGCTTCTCGGGCACCGGTTTGAAATCCAGAGCGACGATCTGCGGGGCGCCGTCGCGATTGGCGGCCGCCCAGGTGTCCTGCAACAGCTTCACCGGTTCGTCGATGTCGAAGTCGCGCGGGGTGGTGATCCATCCGTCGGCGCTGCGAGCGATCCACTTGAAGTTCTTCTCGTTGCCCGCGGCACCCACCAGCACCGGAATGTGGGACTGCACCGGCTTGGGCCAGGCCCAGCTGGGCCCGAACTTGACGAACTCGCCGTCGTAGGCGGCTTCCTCTTCCGTCCACAGCGCGCGCATCGCTTCGATGTATTCGCGCAGCATGGTGCGGCGGCGCCCGGGTGGCACGTTGTGGTCGGCGAGTTCGTCGGTGTTCCAGCCGAAACCGACGCCGAGGCTAACCCGGCCGCCGGAGAGATGGTCGAGGGTGGCGATGCTTTTCGCCAGCGTGATCGGGTCGTGTTCGACGGGCAGCGCCACCGCCGTGGACAGCCGCACCCGCGAGGTGACGGCGCACGCCGCGCCCAAGCTAACCCATGGGTCTAGTGTGCGCATGTACCGATCGTCCGGCAGCGACGCGTCACCCGTCGTCGGGTGAGCAGCCTCGCGCTTGATCGGGATATGGGTGTGTTCTGGCACGTAGAACGTCTGAAAGCCGTGGTCGTCGGCAAGCTTGGCGGCCGCCGCCGGAGTGATGCCACGGTCGCTGGTGAAAAGCACAAGGCCGTAATCCATGCACAGAATTAGAACGTGTTCTACCTGTCGTGGGCAAGCGGCGGTGAATCGGCGCTGCTCGCGCGACAGGCCGGTGGCACCGGCGCCCGCACCGGAATGTGCGCTAGCGTGGTTGATCGATCGCGTCGCACCGCAAGCGCAGCAAGGCCTGGCAATTATGGCGCGCGCGCGAGCACAGCGTCGCACTGCAACGGTGGCGTGGCGCCGCTGAGGCAAAGACACTGAAAGCAACAGGAGGAGCCATGACCTACTCGCCCGGTAGTCCCGGATATCCAGCAACGCAACCCGGCGGCTCCTACCCAGGCGCCACACCGTCGTTCGCCAAGGACGAAAGCGGCGAAAGCAACCTTCCGCTTTACCTGAACATCGCGGTGGTGGTGCTCGGCCTCGGGGTGTACCTGCTGAACTTCGGGCCGACCTTTACGCTCGGTGCCGACCTCGGGCCGGGCGCCGGCGGACGCGCCGGTGACGCGGGCACCGCTGTCCTCGTCGCCGTGCTGGCCGCGTTGCTCGCCGGGCTGAGCCTGCTGCCCAAGGCGAAGAGTTATGCGGGCGTCGTCGGCGTAATCGCTTCACTGGGCGCGCTGCTCGCCATCGCGGAGACGATCAACACGCCAGCCGGTTTCGCGATCGGCTGGGCGATGTGGCCCCTGGTGGCATGCAGTGTGTTCCAGGCGATCGCCGCCGTGGTGGTCATCCTTTTGGATGCGGGTGTTATCACCCCCCCGGCCCCGCGGCCCAAGTACGACCCCTACGCGCAGTACGGCCAGTACGGGCAATACGGGTACGGCGCTCAGCAGCCCGGCGGTTACTACGGTCAGCCGGGCGCCCAGCAGCACGTTGCGCCGCAGTCGCACAACCCGCAGGCTTCCCCGTATGGATCGCAGTACGGCGGTTATCAGCCGAGCCAGGCTCCGACCCAGAGCGCGGTCCCGACCAACCCACCGAGCGGCGGATTCGGCGCCCAGCCGCAGGGGTCGTCGACGCCGCCCACCGGTTTCCCCAGCTTCAGCCCGCCGCCACCGGCCGGCGCGCCGAACCAAGCCGGCGACCAGCAGCCTTCCGGCCAGGGACAGGAGCAGTCGCCTTCATCGCCGGCTGGACCGGCGCCGAGCTAACCGCGCGCCTACGCGCCTAGTCGGGCACGTTCGCCAAGAGTGACAGGAGTGGAGGACAACCGGGCGGCGGGCGCTCGTCAAGCGCGTGACCTCGTCAGGGTCGCGTTCGGCCCGGCCGTGGTGGCGTTGGTCATCATCGCCGCGGTCACGCTGCTGCAGCTGCTGATCGCCAACAGCGACATGACTGGAGCGCTGGGCGCCATCGCCAGCATGTGGCTCGGTGTGCACCAGGTGCCGATCTCCATCGGCGGCCGCGAACTGGGCGTCATGCCGCTGCTGCCGGTCATGTTGATGGTGTGGGCCACAGCGCGCAGCACCGCGCGGGCCACCGCCCCGTCCTCGTCGTGGCTCGTCGTCCGCTGGGTTATCGCGTCGGCGCTGGGCGGCCCGTTGCTGATGGCGGCGATCGCGCTGGCGGTGATCCACGACGCGTCGTCGGTGATCACCGAGTTGCAGACACCAAGCGCCCTGCGCGCTTTCGCCAGTGTGCTGGTGGTGCATGCCATCGGTGCCGCGATCGGTGTGTCGTCCCGGGTGGGCCGACGGGCGCTGAGCGATTCGCCGCTGCCCAATTGGTTGGCGGATTCGGCGCGTGCCGCGGCGGCGGGCGTGCTGGCGTTGGTCGGCCTCTCCGGCTTGGTGACGGCCGGGTCGCTGGTCGTGCACTGGGCGACCATGCAAGAGCTCTATGGGATCACCGATTCGATCTTCGGCCAGTTCAGCCTCACGGTGCTGTCGGTGTTGTACGCGCCGAACGTCATCGTCGGCACGGCGGCGGTCGCGGTCGGGTCCAGCGCGCATCTCGGCTTCGCGACGTTCAGTTCCTTCACCGTGTTCGGCGGCGACGTCCCCGCGCTGCCGGTGCTGGCCGCGGCGCCCACGCCGCCCCTCGGCCCGGTGTGGGTGGCGCTGCTCATCATCGGTGCGGCGTCGGGGGTGGCGGTCGGACAGCAGTGCGCGCGGCGTCCGCTCCCACCGGTTCCGGCGATGGCCAAGCTGCTGGTCGCGTCGGTCGCCGGGGCGCTGTCCATGTCCTTGGTCGCGTACGGCGGGAGCGGTCGGCTGGGCAACTTCGGCGATGTCGGCGTGGATCAGGGCGCCCTGGTAGTCGGTGTGTTTTTCTGGTTCGCGGTTGTTGGGGGGGTCACGGTGGTGATGGCCGGGGGGATCCGGCGCCGGCCGAGGCGACCTAGGCGACCCGAACCCGCCCCCGCTGCTGATGAACCCGCTGACTTCGCCGACGTTTTCGACGAGTCGGACGTCGGTGAGCCGGACGTCGATGAGTCGGAAGTCGCCGAGCCGGACGTCGACGAGCCGGACCCGCCGCCCGCCGAGGGCGACCGCGAAGAGTAGGCGCCCCTCCTCGAACGTGACGGTGGCGTCACGCTCGGCGTCGAACGTGACGGTGGCGTCACGCTCGGCGGCGGGGTCGAAGACAGTAGGCTCGCCGATGTGCAGCAACCGCTCCACGTGCCCCCGAGCGCACCGGCTCGGCT
>NZ_MBEM01000259.1:0-50427 GCF_001954045.1 Mycobacterium sp. SP-6446
ACAGTGCGCGCCCCGCCCCCCCCCGGGCGCGCCCGCCCCCCCCCCGGGCGGCCCACCCGCCCCCGCCCGCCCCCCGCTCGAGGCGCCTCCGACGAGATCAGTCGCCACGGGTTGACTTCAACAACACTTGAAGTCCTAGCCTGCCGTCATGACCTTCAAATCGCATGAAATTGATTTCCTGCGCCAGGCCGACCTGGGCCGGTTGGCCACCATCCAGCGCGACGGCGCGCCACAGAACAGCCCGGTGGGATTCACCTACAACGAGGCACTGGGCACCATCGATATCGCCGGCTACCGGATGTCGAAGAGCCAGAAGTACCGCAACATCGCCCACGACAACAGGGTGGCCTTCGTCGTTGACGACATCACCTCGCGCGACCCGTGGCGGGTGCGTTGCCTCGAGATACGCGGAACCGCCGAGCAAGCCGAGGCACCGTCGGCACAGGGCGCCGCCGGTGACGAGCTCGACACGGCGATCATCCGTATCACGCCGCGGCGCATCATCAGCTTCGGCATCGACGATCAGGTCAGCGAGCCGCATCAGCTGCAGGTGGACCGGCGCGACGTTTCCTGAAGTCATCCCTTGGACTTGGACCGAATGGCCTTGCCGGCGACCGTCCCCCCATCCACCGGTAGCACGGTTCCGGTGACGTAGCGCGACCGGTCGCTGGCGAAGTACAGCGCAGCTTCGGCGATATCCGCGGGTGTGCCCTCGCGCTTCAACGGCCGGTCGGCTCGCATCGTCTCGCGGATTGCCGCCTCATACCGCTCGAGTTCCTCCGGATCCTTGTTGACCGTGGTAGCGAGGAGGGGGGTGGGGATGTTGCCCGGCGCAATGGCGTTGACTCGAATCTCGTAGTACGCCAACTCGATTGCCGCGGACTTGGTGAACTGGATGACTGCCGCTTTGGACGCGCGGTAAGTCATCACGCCACCGCCGGCCTGGATTCCGCCGATCGAGGTCATGTTGACGATGGATCCACCGCCGTGAGTCGCCATGTGCCGGGCGGCATCTCGGGTACCCGCCATCACACCCAGCACGTTGACCGCCATGACGCGGTGAAAATCGGCCAGGTCGTCGTCGAGAAAACGGCTGTGCATGGTGCTCGAAACCCCGGCGTTGTTGACCATGATGTGCAGGCCCCGGAATTTCTCGACGGCGGTCGCTACCAGCGCGCCAACCTGTTCGGGATCGGAAACGTCGGTCCGCCGAAACAGGGCGTCGGCGCCGAGCTCCGCCGCGAGGGCTTCACCCCTGTCCTCGTCGATGTCGGCAATGACGACCCGCGCGCCCTCGGCGACAAACCGCTCCACGGTGGCACGGCCGATGCCGGAAGCACCGCCGGTGACGACGGCGACCTTGCCGGCCAGTTCATCAACCACACGACGAGTTAATCGGCGCGGGCCCCGTTAAGTCAAGCGGTTGATTTAAGGGGTTCGGCGAACTGGACGCATATCAATTCGTTTGCAGAAGTGGAAGGCTGACTTCACCGGTTCATTGACTACCTCGGGAGGGCTCACCATGAAGATTTTGGTCATCGGCGGCAGCGGGCTGATCGGCTCCCAGGTCATCGCCAATCTGACCGAGCTTGGACATGAGGCGATCTCGGCCTCGCCAAGCTCCGGTGTCAACAGTGTCACCGGTGAGGGTCTCGCCGAAGCGGTGGCGGGCGTGCACACGGTGGTGGACGTGTCCAACTCCCCGTCCTTCGACGACGAACCCGTGCTGCAGTTCTTCACCACGTCGACCAAAAACCTTCTCGCCGCGGAACGCGAGGCCGGTGTGCAGCACCACGTCGCACTCTCGATCGTGGGTGCCGACCGCGCCCCGGACAGTGGCTACATGCGGGCCAAGGTTGCCCAAGAGAAATTGATCGAGGAATCGGGATGTCCGTATTCGATCGTGCGGGCGACCCAGTTCTTCGAATTCGTCGACGCCATCGCGGATTCGGCGACCGACGGCAACACCGTCCTGCTGCCGGAAGGGGCGTTTCAGCCCATCGCCGCGAAGGACGTCGCCACCGCCGTCACCCGCGCAGCAACCGCCGATCCGACCAACGGCATCACCAATATCGCCGGACCCGAAAAGCGTGGCATGGACGAATTCATCCGAACCGCGCTTGCCGGTTCCGGCGATCCACGCCAAGTTGTGGGCGACCCCAAGGCCCGCTATTTCGGTACCCAGCTCGACGAGCGCACCATCGTCCCCACCGACGGCGAAAACCCGACGATCTATCCCACCCGCTTCAGCGACTGGAAGGCCTCCCGGACTCCCAGCGGATCGCAGTAAGCAAGGAGCGATCAATGCCCGAGCTGCCAACAAGCGGAGCCCCCTTCGACCGCACGGTTATCACCAGGCGCGGCTTCATGGTCGCCGGCATCGCCGGTGGATTGACGCTGGCCGCGTGCAGCCAATCGAAATCTCAGGTGACCGGCAGCGCCGCACAAATGACCGCAGCCATAGCCGAGGTCGAGGCCGCTCGGCCACATAGCGGGCGGACCGTGACCGCCGCCCTAACCCCACAGCCGGCCCAGATCGATCTCGGTGGGCCGATCGTCCATACGTTCGCCTACGGCAATTCCATTCCCGGACCGCTGATCCGGGCCAGCATCGGCGACGAGCTGGCCGTCACCGTTTCAAACCGGCTCGACCGTCCCACGTCGGTGCATTGGCACGGTATCGCGATGCGCAACGACATGGACGGTGCCGCGCCGGCCACCCCAAACATCGCAGCGGGCCAAGACTTTACCTACAGGTTCTCCGTCCCGAATCCGGGCACATATTGGGCCCATCCGCACACCGGCCTGGACGCCGACAAGGGACTCTATCTGCCGGTCATCGTCGACGATCCGACCGAGGGCAACTACGACGCCGAATGGATTGTCGTCCTTGATGATTGGACCGATGGGATCGGCAGGTCCCCACAACAGTTGTACAACGAACTCACCAGCCCGAATAAGCCCCCAATGTCGAACATGCCCACGACGACCGAGCCGACGTCGACCACGACCACGACCACGACCACGACGAGCCCGACAACCTCGACAACGTCGACGGAGACGACGACCTCGACAACGTCGACGGGGACGACGACCACGACGACCGCCACGCCGCCGAGCTCGATGGCCGAGACACCACGGGGCAGTGCCGGCAAAAGCGACCTGCTCGGCGGCGACGCCGGCGACATCGCCTACCCGTACTACCTCATCAATGGCCGAATTCCTGCGGCCCCCACCACTTTCAACGCAAAGCCAGGTCAGCGAATCCGGATCCGCTTCATCAACACCGGCTCCGACACCGCATTTCGCGTCGCGCTGGCTGGCCATTCGATGACGGTCACCCACACCGATGGTTACCCCGTCGTGCCCAGACAGGTCGATGCTCTGCTCGTCGGCATGGCCGAACGCTACGACGTCATCGTGACCGCAGCCGACGGGGTCTTCCCACTGGTGGCGCTGGCGGAAGGAAAGGGTGCCCTGGCGCGGGCCCTGCTCGCCACCGGATCCGGCAGCCAACCCGACCCGGGTTTTCAACCGGCCGAACTGACCAAACGCGTGGGCACCATCGACATGTTCACCGCCACCACACCGGTCAACCTCGGTCGCCCCGAAGCCGGCCTCAACCTCCCGGTCGTACTGGGCGGCAACATGATGCAATACAACTGGACGATCAACGGGCAGCCCTACCGCAGCACCAATCCGCTGCACGTCCGGCAGGGCCAACGGCCCACCATCACGTTCGACAACCCCACGATGATGTATCACCCAATTCACCTGCACGGCCACACATTCCAGCTGATCAAGGCTGACGGCAGCCCCGGCGCGCGCAAGGACACAGTGATCGTCTTGCCCAAGCAGAAGATCCTCGCGGTCCTCGTCGCCGACAACCCCGGCTTGTGGGTGCTGCACTGCCACAACACATACCACCAAGAGGCCGGGATGCAGACCCGTCTGGACTATGTCTTCTGACTTTTCGCCAGAAAGTCCAGTAGCAGCTCGTTGACCGCCTCCGGCTGCTCAATTTGCGGGCAGTGACCGGCCTTGTCGACCACTACCGGGCGGGCACCGTCGATCTGTTTGGCGATCTGGGCCGCCCAGCCCGATGGCAACAGTTTGTCGTCTCCGCCTTCGACGACAAGGGTCGGCACGTCGATGCGCTCGTAGGCCCGCGCCGTCGACGGGGTCGGCGGCGGTGCGGCATCCGGGCGACGAAACCTGGCCGCGGCCACGGCCTCCCATGCGCCAGGCGCGATACTCGACTCGTAGCGGCGCCGCACGTAGTCGTCGTCGGCGGGATAGCCGGCGTCGTAGAACAACGCTTCGACGATGCGGCGCATCGCGGGCAGCGTGGCGTCGTATTGCTGGAGCGCCTCGAAGTGCCGGTTCTGTTGGATTTCTCCCCCACCGCAGATGATCACCAGGCTGCGGATCGGTAGCAGCGGTGCATCCGAGGTCGCGTCGGTGAGCAGGTTGATGGCTCCCATCGAGTTGCCGACGAAATGCGCCGAGTCGATGCCAAGCGTTTCGCAGAAGCGGGCCACATGCCGAATCCGCATGCCACGGCCATTGACGAAATCGATGACCTTCGCCGACTGACCGAATCCCAGCTGGTCGGGCGCCAGCACGCGATGTCGAGCGGCGAGGGCGGTGATGTTGCGTTCCCAGCCGAGCTCGGCGCTGGCACCGAATTCGCCGCCGTGCAGCAGGACCACCGGATCGCCCTCGCCGGCCTCCAGGTAGCTGGTGGCCAGCCCATCGACCAGCGTGGACTTACGCTGAACTTTCATCACTTGATCGCGATCGGATTCACCGGGGAGCCCACGGCGCCAACAACTCTCAACGGCGGCGCGATCAGCTGGAATTCGTATACTCCGTCGGCGGAACAGTCGTCCGCTAGGGCGCCGAGGTCCCAGTACTCGCCGAACATCAGCCCCATGTCGCGCAGGCACAGCAGATGCAGGGGCAGGAAAACTCCGTCCACCCCGGACACCAGGTCTTCGACTTGCAGGTTGTCGGCGGCGACCGCCGCGACCTCACGATCATGCAGCCACGATGCGCAGCGCCAGTCCAGCCCGGAGTAGCCTTCCATCTTGTTGCCGGTCTCCAGAAACCTTGTCCACCAACCGGTTCGGATCAGCACGATGTCACCCCGGCCGACCGTCACGCCCTGGGCGCGGACCACGTCGTCGAGTTCTTCGGGAGTGATCGGGTTTCCGGGTTCGAGGTAGACGTCCGCGCCGCGGTGGCGAACCAGGTCCAGCAGCACACCGCGCGAGGTGATGCCCTTGCCGTCGACCTTGTCGATGCCGCAGTGATAGGCACCCATGCTCGTCACCGAACCCGCCGGGAAGCCGTTGTAGAGCTTGTCGTCGTAGTAGACGTGAGACAACGCATCCCACTGGCTGGCGGCTTGGAGCGGCATGATGATCATGTCGTCGTTGAAGCGGAACGGATTGGCCGCCATGTATTGGCTCAGCTGCTGCGCCAACGGGTTACGCGCCCACTCGGGCCCGTATTGGGCCAGCGTGTTCACGTCGCCGCCGTCGATAGTCATGACATGCACCGGGTTGTGGCGGAACTCGAAGGCGCCCTGCGGTCCTGACGCGCCGAAGTCCACACCGAGAGGAAAGACCTTGCCGTGCCGGACCAGGCTTGCCGCTTGAGCAACTTTGTCCTCGGTGATGAAGTTCAGGGTGCCCAGCTCGTCGTCGCTTCCCCATCGCCCCCAGTTGGAGACGTCGCGAGCGACCCGCCGAAAATCAGTCAGGCTGGCCACGGAGCCCGTCCTTCCTCGAGTTCCCGGGCGATCGCCGCGCCGACGTTGCCGCCGTCGACCCATACGACCTGGCCCGAGATATAGCTGGCTGCACGACTATTCAGAAACAGTAGAACCGAGGCCTGCTCGTCCGGACCGGCGACGCGCGCCAGCGGCTTGGGGATGTCGTCGAGATAGCCCTGCCCGTAGGCCGTCCGTAGCTGGTCAAGGATAGGCGTTTCGGTCACCCCGGGGCCGGTGCAGTTGATGCGGATGCCCCGCGCCCCCAGCGGCGTAGCGCTCCGCATGGTGTAGAGGATGATCGCTTCTTTCGACAATTGGTAGCCGCCGCCGGTCAGCTCTTCGGGATGGGTATGGCACCAGTCGATGCCCTCTTGCATCGTCGCGGTATTCAGCAGCGGCGCCACGTCGTGCAGGTGTTCCCGGTATCCGGCTGCGGCCAGCGACGACACGCTGACAATGGACGCCCCGTCGACCATCTTCGGGATCAGTGCCTCGGTGGCATGCCGCAAGCCGAGGAAGTTGATCGCGACAACCAGCGGCGGGTCACCGATTCCGGAGGAGACACCGGCGACGTTGAATAGCGCATCGACCTGCCCGCCGATGGCGGCTACCGCATCGTCGATTGATTCCGGGTCGGCGAGGTCGACTTCATGAAAATTGTTGAGCTCGACGGTCGGCGGGCGCTTGTCCAGGCCCACGACGTCGGCTCCGAGCTCGGTAAGTTGCCGCACCACGTGTTCGCCGATGCCCGACGCACACCCGGTCACCACCGCACGGCGGCCGTCGTAGCGCCAAAGCTCGTCGATGCCCGTCACGTGCCCTGCTGCTCCTCCTTCGCGCGCTGCGCCGCCTGGACACGACCCTCGTTGATCTCCGCCATGGCTTCGGGGATCTCGCTGGCGGTGAACTTACCGCCGCGCCCGGTCGGCAGGCCACCGAAGGAGTACTTTTCGTCGAACTTCGGTGCAGTCGATTCCGGCCGTCGCGCCTCGACCTTCTCGATCACGGGTGCGAGCCGGACGGCTTTGTCGGCCACCGCCTTTTTGTCGCGCTCGATGAACTCGGGCAGCACCTCCTTGCCCATCAGCTCGATCGACTCCATGGTCCCCTCGTGGCTGCGCGGATTGAGCAGCAGGATGATCTCGTCGACACCGCTTTCCTCGTAGCCGCGCAGGAACTCGCGCACGGTGGCCGGGGAACCGATCGCGCCGCGTCCGGGGCCGTAGGCCAGTGTCGGGTCCTTCTCGACCTCTTCCAGGTACCGCTTCCACACCCCGGTCCGCCCGGGCGTGTGCACGCCGGTCATATAGAAGTGCATGATGCCGAACGAGAAGAATCCGCCGCCCTGGCCGAGGCGTTTGAGCGCCTCGTCGTCGGACTTGGCGACCATCATCGACAGGTCGCCGCCGATGGCGAGAATGTTCGGGTTGATCCGCGGTGTGACCGGCACACCGTTCTCCTCGAATTCCTTGTAGTAGCCGTTGACCCGCTCGGTCAGCGGACCCGGGCCGGTGTAGGCGAAACTCAATGCGCCGATGGCCTTTTGGGCGGCCATCTGTACGCTCGCCGGCCGCGTGCAGGCTACCCAGACCGGCGGATGGGGCTTTTGCAGCGGCTTGGGGATCACGTTGCGGGCCGGCATCTGGATGTGCTCGCCATCGAATCCCGCGAAGGGCTCCTCGATCATGCAGCGAATGGATACCTCGAGGGCCTCTTCCCATTGCGCGCGTTTGTCGGCGGGATCGATGTTGAATCCGCCGAGCTCACCAACCGAGGACGATTCCCCGGTGCCGAACTCGACGCGCCCGTTGGACAGCAGGTCGAGGGTGGCGATGCGTTCGGCGACCCGCGCGGGATGATTCACCGCGGGCGGAAGGTGCATGATGCCGAACCCCAGCCGGATGTTCTTGGTCCGCTGGCTGGCCGCGGCCAAGAATATTTCCGGCGCGGTGGAATGACAGTATTCCTCGAGGAAGTGGTGCTCGGTCAGCCAGACCGTGGAGAACCCCGCTTTGTCGGCCGCCTCGACCTCGTCCAGGCAGTCCTGCAACAAGACGTGTTCGTCGTCGGGTGCCCACGGACGGGGAAGGGCGAACTCGTAGAACAGCGAGATTTTCATTGTTACCTCCTATGAGAACTAAGGGTCTGGCTCGCAAGGTGTTTGGCCGCGACAAAGCCAAAGGTCATCGCCGGGCCGATGGTCGCCCCGGCTCCGGCGTAGCTGCGGCCCATCACCGGCGCGGCGGTATTGCCCACCGCGTACAGTCCCCGCACGACGGTGTCGTCGGACCGTAGTACTCGCGCGTATTCGTCGGTACGCAGACCGCCCGACGTCCCGAGGTCGCCGAGCACGATTCGAAACGCGTAATACGGGGGATCGCCCAGCGGATACAGATTCGGGTTTGGCAGTGTCGGATCGCCGTAGTAGTTGTCGTAGACGCTGTCCCCGCGGTTGAAATCGTCGTCGTGTCCCCGGTGAGCGAGTTCGTTGAAACGTGTTGCGGTTTCGCTAAGCTGGCGCGCCGGCACCCCGATCTTGGTCGCCATGTCTTCCCAACTCGTGGCGGCTTTGACGACGCCGGACTCCAGCCACGCGGACGGCATCTTGCGGCCCGTGGGCACCGGGGCCCCAGGGATTTTGGGTATCGGCAGATGGCCGCCGATCACATAGCGATTCCAAGACCGGTGGTCGGTGATGAGCCAGCACGGTATGTGCGTGATGCCGGATTTCTGGCCGTCGATCACGGCGTGGCCGAAATCCATGTAGGGCGCTGCCTCGTTGATGAAGCGCTTACCGTCGCCATTGACGATGAACTGCGCCGGCATCATCCGTTCGTTCAGCATGAATTGCATTCGGCCGTCCGGCCATTGGATTGCCGGGAACCACCAGGCCTCGTCGAGCAGGTCGGTTCCGGCACCCACCTTCTGGCCCGCCCGAATGCCGTCGCCCATGGCGGCGGGATTGCCGAAGCTCCAGTCCCGGGACCCCACACTCTCCAAGATGGGCAGCTGCTCCTTGCGCCAGGCGAGATCGTGATCGAAACCCCCGGAAGCCAGGATGACGCCGCGGCGTGCACCGATTCGCTGCTTGCCGCCGTCGCGCTCCAGCACCGCCCCGGTCACCGATCCGTCGCTGTCGGTGAGCAACTCGACCATCGGCGAGTCCAGCCACAACGGGATGCCACGCTCGCGCATCGCCAGAAACAGCCGTGCCATCAGTGACTGCCCGATCGCCGCCATCCGCTCGTTGAACGCTCTGGCTTTGACCATGCGCCAGATCAGCTTCAGCAGCACGCCCTTGCCTGCCCATGACTGCCTGATCCGGTAGAAGGTTCGAAGCTCCTTGGGACCCAACCAGATTCCCTTGGGAGCGAGCGTCAGCGGCTGGAGCAGTTTCCCCTCGTCGGGGCCCAATGTGCGCAGGTCGACGGGCGGCACGTTGATAGTGCTACCGAGTTCGGAGCCGCCGGGCAATTCCGGATAATAGTCGGCGTAGCCGGGCTTCCAGACGAACTCCAACCATCCCGACAGCCGTTCGAGGAATTCGAGCATCTGCGGCGCAGACTCCACGTACTGGCGTATGCGCGCCTCGCTGACCAAGCCGTCGGTGATCTTGCGTAGGTATTCGACGACACCTTCGGGGTCCGGGACATAGCCCTCCCTGCGTTGTGCGGGTGCCCCGGGCACCCAGATGCCGCCACCGGAGAGGGCGGTGGAACCGCCGAAATGAGAGGACTTTTCCACCACCAACGTGTCCAGCCCGGAAGCGTCCGCGGTGAGGGCGGCCGCCATGCCGCCACCGCCGGACCCGACGATGAGCACGTCGACCACGTGATCGAAACCCTCGGCGGTCATGCCGGTGTCGCCGTTCTGATGGCGAATCCGGCGATCAGTTCCGGCGCCGGCCGGTAGTAGCGCATCACCGTCCGGTACGGCCCGGCCGATTCGAGTGCGGCGAAAGCCGCTACCCAGGTTCTGATTTCGTGCGCCGAGCTGCCGCCTTCGTGGACCACGAACGAGTTCGACCACTGATCGAGATCGTCCAGCCGTCCCGCGTCGACGATTTCGAGGAAGCGATGATCCCACGCAGGGTTGAGCGGTTGCAGGTCATTTTCGCCGGCGGCAAAGCTCTTGGCCGCGTCTGCCGTCGCCGCTTGCCGAGCCCGCCGCTGCTCGGGCGTCATCGGCCGACCGTCCACGATGCGTTCGCGCACTGCGGCAGTCGCGGTCGCCAGCGTCGGAACCGGAGGGCTGTGCGAGAGTCCACCGGATCCGATCACCAGCACCCGCTTGTCCAGAGTGGCGAGGAAGCCGCCCACGGCGGCACCGAGTGCACGGCAGCGCTGCAACGGCCCCAGCGGAACCGCGATCGCGTTGACGAAAACCGGTATCACCGGGCGTGCGGTGGCGTCCCCGAAGAGTTTCTCCAGCGGCTGAACGGTGCCGTGGTCCACGTCCATATTGGCCGACACCGCGACGTCGACACCGGCGGCGAGTACAGCCTTCGCGCATTCGGTGGCCAGCTCCTCGGGAACATCGAGCGGGCCGGCGTGGGTGCCATAGTCGCCAATCCCGGTAGCACTCATGCCGATACAGAACGGCGGCATCACCTTGTAGAAGAATCCGTTGTAGTGATCCGGCGAGAAGATGACTACGAGTTCCGGGTTGTAATCTTCGACGAATGCGCGCGCCTCAGCGATCGCGCCTTCGATGTCGTCAAGCAGGTCCCGCGACGGCCCCGGAAGATTCAGGAGCGGGCTGTGGGACATACAGCACAGAGCCAGAGGCACTTCGGTGATCACCCCCTCCCGGGGTGAGCGTGAGGGCATCGAGGAGCGCGGCGCTCAGCTCCGGCGCGCGCTGTGCGATGCAGGCACCCGCGATACACCGATCTGGGCGCAGGAACACGACCGATTCAGGGTGCGTGTCGAACCAGGATTTGACGCCGCCGCCCCGGTCGCCGACGACCACAACATCGGGATCGTCGTGCCCGGTCCAGTGCAGCTGCGTGGCGGGGCGCAGCGCGATGAACCGCGCGCCCAAGGCTTTCCATGCCTCGAAGGCCTCATCGCCGAGGATCTTGCGGGGGTTGTTGTTCCAGCACAGCACCGCGAACCAGTCGCCGAGGACGTCGTCCAACAGGATGTCTTGCTGGACGCGGGTGTCGACCCGGGGCTGGATGAACAGCGTGCCGACCGGCGAGTCCGCGCGAGCTGGCCCGTTGGGACCCGCCGAATGCACCACGGCGCCCTGCTCGTAGCGCGGCATCGGCTTGAACCGCATCTCCAGCACATAGCGCTTGAGCGAGGGCACAATTGACGCGGATCGCACGAGGAGGTCCCGCGCGGTCGCCACCCGACGGTTTGTCGGTGAGATGACGCGGCCGACCATGGTGGACAGGTCGATCATCGCGCGCGCGTGCTTGCGGCGCTCCACGTCGTAGGTGTCCAGCAGCTTGTCGGTTGCCTGACCGTTCACCACCGCGGCGAGCTTCCAGCCCAGATTGGCTGCGTCGCGGATCCCGCTGTTGTAGCCCTGGCCCTGCCACACCGGCATCAGGTGGGCGGCGTCGCCGGCCAACAACAACCGGCCACTGCGGAACGCACCGGCGATCCGCGAATGGTGGGTGTAGACCCGGCGCCGAATCACGTCGACACGGTCGGGGTGGGGCACCATGCGCGCCAGCATCCGAGTCAGAAACGCCGGGTCCTCCGCTTGCTCGTCGGTCTCGTCGGCGTGAATCATGAACTCGAAGCGGCGAATTCCGTGTGCGATAGAGATCGAGGCATAGGGGCGTTCGGGGTCGGCGCCGACCTCGCTGTTGGGGTGGCCCAGCGGGTCGTTGGCGACATCGACCACCAGCCACCGCGTCGACGATGTGGTCCCGTCGAAGGAAACGTCCATCATCCGTCGCGTCTGGCTGCGCCCGCCGTCGCACCCGACGACGTAACGTGCGCGCACACCGGCCGCGTCGCCGTCACCGCCGAGTTCGACGGTCACCCCGTTGTCATCTTGGGCGCACGACGCCATCGGGCGGCCCCACCACACCGCGACGTGTTCGAATCTGTCCAACCCGGCGAGCAATTCGGCGTCGACGAGCGGTTGCACGAAGCCGTTGCGCTTGGGCCAGCCGAAACGCGCGTCGGGCGGGGCCATTTCGGCAAGCACCCGGCGCTTGGCGTCGACGAAACGCAGAATCTGGTTGGGCACGGTGTGCGGCAGGACCCGGTCGACCAGCCCGATCGACTGGAACGTGCGCAACGACTCGTCGTCCAGCCCCACGCCGCGTGGGTAGTCGATGAGTGTGTCTCGTTCTTCGACCACCAGCGTTCGGATGCCTTGCAGACCAAGGATATTGGCCAACGTCAACCCGACTGGGCCGGCGCCGACGACCACGACGTCGACATCGACGGCATTTGCCTGGTGCCCGTCGCTGTTCATCAGCGCCCCAGCAGGAAGTCGAGATGCAGGCGATTGAAGGTCTTGGCGTCCTCGTACTGGGGCCAGTGGCCACAGCCCGGCATCAGCTCGAAGCGTGCGTTGGGGATCATCGACGCGATGCGGCGCCCTTCGGTTACGTCGGCGGTCGGATCGTCACTTGTCCACAGCACCAGCGTCGGAGCGGTGATCGACCCGTATTCGTCCGGCCCGAGGATGTTGCGCGCCCGAATCTCGGTGTCTTGCAGGGCCATAATGTCGCGCATGGCCGCTACGAATCCCGGTTGGCGATAGATCCGCTGGCGGCTGGCCACGAGGTCGTCGTAATCCTTGGATTTGTCGGCCATCAGCCATTTGATCCGGGCCGCAACCGTCTCCCACGCGGGGTCCTCGGCGGCGGCCATGGACAGCGTGATGATCCGTTGCATCACCACGGGATCCGCTTGGGAGCCCCCGGCGGTATTGAGGACCAGCCGGTCAACCACGTCGGGATGGTCGACCGCGGTGCGGGCGGCCACCCAGCCGCCGAGCGATTCGCCGCTGAGGCAGGCGCGATCGGCGCCGATGGTGCGCAGCACCGCCATCAGGTGCTCGACGTAGTGACCGACCTCCAGCGGGTGGCCCGGCTTGTCGGTGTACCCGTGCCCCAGCATGTCGATCGACCAGGTCCAGAAATGCTCGGCGTGGGCCGCCAGGTTGCGGACGTAGGCCTCGGCGTGGCCGCCGGAGCCGTGCAGCAGCAACAGCACCGGTTTGCCCGGGTCACCGGCACGCAAAAAGCGCGTCCGGACTCCGCCGGCGTCGAGGTAACCCTGTTCAAACGCAACGCCCTGGAGGTCGCTCCATATGCTCTCGAACTCCGCCACGGTTCCTCTCTGCCTACCTCTGGTGGAAATCTGGTTGTCGTTTTAGACTTGTGCGGTGTGCGAATATCGCACACTAGCGTGCGCTATATATTAGAGCTTCGCTCTCGCATGGAGGTCTGTCAAGGCTGTGACAAGTTCGGGGACCGGCTCGCAGACCCTGGCCAGGGGCCTGACGGCGCTGCAGATGGTGGCGGCCTCCCCGGCCGGGCTCACCGTGCAGCAACTCGCCGACCAGGTCGGGGTGCACCGGACGATCGCGTACCGCTTGCTTTCGACGTTGGCTCAGTTCCGATTGGTCGCCAAGGGAGAGGACGGGCGGTACCGGCCCGGGGCCGGCCTGGCCGTGCTCGGCGCGTCGTTCGACCGCAACGTGCGCCAGGTCAGTCTGCCGATACTGCGCGCACTGGCCGACGATCTCGGCACCACGGTGTCATTGCTCGTTGCCGAGGGAGACCAACAGGTGGCCGTCGCGGTGATCGTGCCGAGCCACGTCGCCTACCAACTCGCCTTCCACGAAGGCAGCCGATATCCGTTGGACCGCGGTGCCGCCGGGATCGCCCTGCTCGCGAGCATGCCCCCGCGCCCCGGCGAACGGGATCTGGTCGCCCGCGCTCGTGAACGCGGCTGGGTGACGACGTATGCCGAGATCGAGCCCAACACGTACGGCCTCGCCGTCCCCGTCCGCCGCCAAGCACCCTCCCCGCCAACGTGTATCAACCTCATCTCCCATCGAGAAGATGTCGTGATGCGCGGGAAGGACGCGGTCATCCGGGCCGCGAAGCAGTTGTCCGACCTACTGAGCTGAAGGGATATCGGTCCATGCCTTGGGACTCCGAAGTCGATGTCGTCGTGCTTGGCAGCGGCGCGGCCGGGCTCACGGCCGCTCTATCGGCCGCTACCGCCGGCGCATCCGTTGCGGTCTTCGAGAAGGCCCCGACCGTCGGCGGGACCACCGCGGTGTCGGGTGGCATCGTGTGGATCCCTGCCCATAACCGTTCTCCCGATGGGGAATTGACGGTCGCGGACGCATTGCGGTACCTGCGCGCGCAGTCCTTTGGCTCGATGGACGACGCCCTGGTCGAGACGTTTGTGCGAACCGGCCCGGCGATGCTTGACTTCGTGGAAGCACACAGCGGCCTGCGTTTCGAAATCGCCGAAGGCTTCCCCGATTACCAGCCGGAGCTGCCGGGGGGCCAACCGACGGGAGGGCGATCGCTGAGCGCGGCCCCCTTCGATCTCGCCCAATTGGGCGAGTGGGCAACCCAAATCATGTCTTTCCCCGCCGATTGGTCCAACGTCGGTTTCGATGCCGAGACCCGAGCCCGGCTGCACGCCGCCATCGATGAACGAACGAGCCATCTCTGCGTCGCCGGCACCGCGCTGATCGCGGGACTCCTGAAGGGGTTGCTCGATGTCGGAGTGACGCCGCGGGTGAATGCGCGGGCCGAACAACTACTCGCCGAGGGTGGTGAAGTCACCGGCGTACGGGTGACCGTTCCCGGAGGAAACCTGAGCGTGCGCGCTCGACGCGGTGTCATCCTGGGAACCGGCGGATTCGAATGGGATCCGGTTCTAGCGCAGGCCTTTTTGCGGGGCCCGATGCACGGTGCCGTCTCGCCGCCGAACAACACCGGCGACGGGCTGCGCATGGCGATGGCGCACGGCGCGGATCTGGGCAACATGGGCGAAGCGTGGTGGGTACCGATCGTGCAAATCCCGGGCGACACCATCGACGGCAGGCCGCGCAGCCGCAGCGTCCGTCTGGAGCGAACCCGGCCGAGGAGCATCATCGTCAATGCGGCCGGCCGCCGGTTCGTCAACGAGGCATGCGATTACAACTCGATGGCCGGCGCATTTCACTACCTCGATCCCCGCGGTGGGTACGTGAATGATCGCGGCTGGATCGTCTTCGATTCGGAGCACCTGCAGCGCTACGGATTTCTGGGTATCGCTCCCGGACAACCGGTTCCGGACTGGTTCTGCGAGTCGGCGGATCTTGCGGAGTTGGCTGCGAAGACCGGTATCGACGCGGAAGGTCTCAACCGGACGGTTCAGGAATGGAACCGTCAGGTCGCCGCGGGCGCGGATCCCGATTTCGGCCGCGGCTCGAGCGCATACGACGGCTACTGGGGCGACGACAGCGCCACCACTCTGGCCGGAAAGACGCTCGGCCCGATCGACACCGCCCCCTATTACGCGGTGCCGGTGTGCATCGGTTCGATGGGTACCAAGGGCGGGCCGCGTACCGATCCTGACGGCCGTGTGCTCCACGTTAGTGGTGAGCCGATAACCGGGCTCTTTGCCGCCGGCAATGCAATGGCCGGCGTAACCGGCCGGGCCTATGGCGGCGCCGGCGGAACCATTGGTCCGGCAATGGTTTTCGGCTATCGCGCCGGCCATGCAGCCGCTACCGGCAAGTCCGTCGACCTTTAGCCTTGCGCCGAACGTGTACTGAGTGCGAAAAACCCGTGCAAATCTCGCACTGAGTACACGTTCGGCGCTGCAGGTGGCATACGTTAGCGTGTTGCGGCTGCAGACAGAAGCCTCGTCACGAGCGGGTGCGGGCTCTCGATAGTCGAGCGGTTCTGCGGCACAAACAATGTGGCGACGTAAAACGGATGCTCGGGTAGTTCAAACACCCGAGCTTCATCGTCGTCGTCCTGTCCGGTGACACGCAGTCCGCCTTCTTCAAGTACCTGACGGAAGTCCGGATTGAGTCCAAAGTTGCAGTAGTACTCTTCGTTGACCCTCCGCATGCCATAGCACTGGGCGGCAATGGATTCCGGTTCGAGGTTGACGGGCATGGTCCGGCCTGCCAATGAGCAAGTCAACGCCGAGATGAATAGCCGGGAAGCGTACGGATCGTACTCGGCATGCTGAGCATCTTCGAAGCCCAGCACGTTACGGGCGTACTCCAAAATGATGTGCTGACACCCGCCGCACGTACCTAGAGTGGGCACGGCGTTTTCTCGCCCGAAACGCAGCGCGGCCAGCGCCCCCGGCAAACTGCGATATGGGCTGCCGGGTGCACACCAGAGCGCATCCGCAGTCGTCAGCGAACTCAGGTCGGTCTCGAGTGATTCAGTGGCCACCCAGGCCACGGAGACATCCAATCCGAGCGCACTCGCGGAATGGCGAATCGCTTCGTTGGTGGCTACGTGAGGCGCATACGAGCTATCGAAATCGCCGATGATCGCAACATTCAACAGATCCGTCATCACCGCTTTCCTTCGCCTCGGCTGTCTTGGATGCCTTTACGGTGCAACGAGATACATTCCGTGCCCTTCGATCACCAGACCATCGCCGAACCGTAAAACTTCGCAAACCCGCGTATTGTCTTGATTCCGGTACACGAAGGCGATGGTCTCGATTCCCTGGTAGACGTCCTCGACGACGAACCGAAGGTTGGGAATTCGCTGCAATGCCTTGGTCCAGTAATGGCGCAGGGACGCCTTGCCAAGCACGATCCCCGCTGTGTCCGGCAGAAGCTTGGCTGCCACTGGCGAGGTAAACACCACGTCCTGGTGAAAGTGCTCGAGAACCGACTCCACGTCGTGGGCATTCCATGCCCGTTCCCACTGCTTGCTAAAGGTGACGGCGTCAAGGTTCACGGTGGAGACGGTAGTCGCCGGTGCGGCCGATGGTCCAAGCATTTTTACGGGGAACCTGGCGCAGCGGATTCAGCTTGCGTCATGCTGAATCGATGGTTGCCTATGACCAGATCGGCGGTAGCTATCTCGCGACACGCCGATCTGCTCGGGCAAGAGCATTTCGACGCCGGCTACCGCTTACTGATAAGCGACCCCAGTGAGGGTGGAAACTGGACAACATGACTTCGTCGGATTCGGATGCCGCCGACCAGATTCGCCGACAGGCCCTAACCCTCCTTGCCGTGGCGCAAAACGGGCTCACCTTCGCCGGCGACCCGTATGACAGGCAACGGTATGAGCAGGTACGCCGGTGCGGCGAAGCGCTGATGGGCCTCATTTGCGAGAGCGAGCTTGAGCAGCTGCGTGCGATCGTTGCCCTCGACTCCGGCTACATGACGCCCAAGGTCGATGCGCGAGCCGGCGTCTTTGATTCGAAGGCCAAAGTGCTTCTAGTCCAGGAACGCTCGGACGGTCGCTGGACCTTGCCGGGCGGCTGGTGCGACGTTTTGGAGAGCCCCGCGGAGGCCATCGTCAGGGAGGTACAGGAAGAAGCTGGCGTGAACGTCAGTGTGGACAAGCTTGTTGCGGTGCTGGACCGCGACAAACAGGGCCACCGGCCGCATCTCCCATTTCACGTCTACAAGCTATTTTTCCTTTGCACCGAACAGTCCCGAGTCCCACCCGATCCCACCGAAACCGCGGCGATCGACTGGTTCGCTCTTGACGAGCTGCCCCCGCTGTCCACATCACGAGTACTCGAATCCCAACTACGTCTCATGCACACCCACTGGCTGAACCCGGCTCTGCCCACCGCGTTCGACTGACGCTGCCGGTGGCCTAACTCGCGTACGAGGGGCCTTCCGGCAACAGGTGCTTGCGCACGAGTTTGCGCCAGCGCCGGTGCCGATAGCGATAAATCCCCTTCGCGAGCGCGGCGACGAACGCGGTCGCAACTCCCGCGTCTACGTCGACGGTGTCGCTGTATCGGCTCGAGCGTGCATCGATCGGTTCGACATGCAGCGTGTGGTTCCACGCCTTGAGGAGTCCGCCGTTCTCGTGGGTGCGCACCGTTCTGCGCGCCGGGTCCACCTCGACGATTTCAATCGTGTGCCGGTAGGCCGGTATCACATGGAATGCGAGCAACCATCCGGTTCCGCGCTCGCCCACGCGCAGTACGTCCGAGCGTCCCGCCAGCGCCGGAAACCCCAGAAGGCCCTTACAGACGTACAGGAACGTGACCGGGGACAGCATCGCCGACCACACCCTGTCGGCGTCGGTCGGCAGGATTGTTTCGAGGTGGACGGTTCGCACCGGTACTCCTTCGGCGGTAGTTAGGGTACCCTAATTCTGCTGGTGAAAGCGCCGTTTGACTACTCGCATTTCCCAGGAGATCCGCGATCGCGCCAACGAACCGATTTAGGGAGCGTAAGCAGCCCAAACAGGAGCGGGCCGCCCAGACCAGGCAACGGATTCTGGATGCTGCGGCTCGCGTTTTCGCCGACCACGGCTACACCGCCGGCACCACCAATCGAATCGCCGAATGCGCCGGGATCTCGATCGGCTCGCTGTATCAATACTTTCCGAACAAGGACGCCGTGCTGCGAGCCTTGATGGACTCGCACGTCGATGCCGGCGCCAGGTTGCTCGGTGAGCGGTTGGCGAATGGTATGCCGCAACGGCTCGACGATGCGCTGCGGCTATTTGTGCGCGCGACCATCGACAACCACCGCGACAATCCGCGCCTGCATCGCGTGCTGTTCGAAGAGGCCCCTCGTGCGCCGGAGTTCCTGGCGCGGCTGCACGACTTGGAGCAGCTGACGGTGGATGCGACCACCCGATTACTCGAGCAGCACCCGGACGTGCGTGCCAGCAGACTGAACGCCCAAATCGTGGTGGCGACGATCGAATCGCTCGTTCACCGGCTCGTCACCTCGCCGAGCCCCGTTGACTTCCAACAGCTCGAAGATGAAATCGTCCTTCTGCTCACCGGATATCTGCAGCCACACAACGATTCCGGCGCCGATTAGGCCGCCGGAAGGATGATGCACGTGGTGGTGGCGTGGGCGACAAGCTTGCCGTCTTGGTCCACGACCCGGCCCTCAGCCGTCGCAGTGCGGCGTCCGGAATGAACGACGGTGCCTGTGGCCGTGAGGGTTTGGCCATCGGTGCTGGCGGCACGGATGTAGTTGACCTTGATTTCCAAGGTGGTATAGCTGACGCCGGCGGGCAGGGTGGTATGGACCGCGCAGCCCATGACTGAGTCGAGGAGGGTAGCGGCGATACCGCCGTGGACGGTGCCAAGGGGGTTGGCGAAGTCGGGACGGGTGTCAAGGGACATCACGACACGTCCGCGGTCGAGCTCGTCGAAGCGCAGGCCGAGCAGGCGGCCGATCCACGGTATATCGGTGGGGCGTTCGCTTTGCACCCAGCGCATCAGTTCCAGGCCGGTCATGGCAGCGATTTCTGTGGTCACGATCGTTCTCCTTGGTGGTGTCGACGCCGGGGTCAGCCCAACGGGGTGACGGTGTCGCGCAAGGTGACAAGGACCGGGGCATACATGCGGGCCTTGATGGCGCCCAGAGTGTCGCCGGCCTTGTTCGCCTGCGCGCCGGCGAGTTCGATGGCCTTGGCGCGCACCACATCCTCTGCCACCGCGTCGTCAACGATGCTGGCCGCGACGGCGTCCGTCCCGCCGTAGCGGTGTCCGCTGAGCATGGCCTGATGCGCGGTTTGCGGCGCCAACCGGGCCTGAATGAGCGCGGCCATGCCAGGGGTGAACGGGATGTTGATGTCCACCTCGGGCAAACACCAGAAGCCGCGGTCGGCGCGCATGACGCGAAAGTCGTGCGCCAGGGTGAACATCGCGCCCGCGGCGAAGGCGTGTCCCTGCACGGAGGCCACGGTGATCACCGGCAGGGACAGCACTCGCGCGAAGAGTTGGTGAACGGAAACGACGTAGTCGATGTGTTGGTCGGCGTGGGCGGATAGCCAGTCCAGGTCCAAACCGTTGGAGTAGAACTTCCCGGTGGCGGCGGTAACGAGGGCCCGGGGTCCGTGGGCCTTCTCCACCTCTTCCAGCCCGGCGTCGACGGAAGAGATCCAGTCGGGGTGAAAGCGGTTCTCACCGTCGCCGAGGTCGAGAACGAAGACGTTGTCGTGGCGATCGAGCGTGGGCATGCGAAACCCTACCTTTCATTCGTCAATTCACCATCCGGAGCGACGAAAAGCGCTGGCGCCGCAGGGCTTTCGCGGCTCCGAGGGGTATTGCTATCGATCGGTCCCTCTCGTCCCGATACACCGCCACATGGTGGCCGTTCATGTTACTATCTGCAGAATAGCGAGCTATCTATAGGATAGGAAGCGGGTGAGACATGGACCACAGCCGCGAACCCACGGCGTGGCTGCCGTATTGCCCGTATTACGCCGCGGCCGGCGACATCTTGACCCGCCGCTGGGCACCGATGGTGCTGCGCGCACTGGTCACCGGCCCGAAGCGGTTCGGCGAGATAGCCGCGTCTATCCCCGATATGACGGACAAGCTGCTGTCCCAGCGACTCAAGGACCTTGAAGACGAGGGCTTGATCGAGCGCTTTCTCGGCGACGGCCGTCCGGCGCGCGTCGAGTATCGGTTGACAGAGAAGGGCGCCGAGCTCGGTGACATCCTGCTCGACATCAATCTGTGGGCGCTGAAATGGATTGACCTGTCCGCCCGTCAACCAGCGACGAAAACGCGAGTAACCCGCCGCGCACGATCCACTACCGCCAAAATGAAAGGGACAAAATGAAACTCGATGACGGCATGCGCAAATTTCTCGGGGACGGCGCAGACGCCACCCTGGTTACGATCAACCCCGACGGTAGTCCCCATGTGTCGGTCGTATGGGTTGCGCTCCAATCCACGCCAGAAGGCGACGAGCTAGTGAGCGCGCATCTGAGCGAGTACCGAAAGACCCGCAACATTCGCCGGGACCCCCGCGTGGCTCTGACAATCCTTTCCAAGGAGCCCCATCCCGGGCAGCCCACACCGTATCTGTCCGTCACTGGGTCCGCCCGCATCGTCGAGGGCGGCGCACCCGAATTGTTGACCGAGCTGGCCGAGGTCATGCTGGGCTCCAGCGAGCATTTTCCGCCGCCGGGTTCCCCATCGGGGCTACTCACCAGAATCCGCATCGAAAAGGTCGGCGGCGCCGGCGCTTAGGGCCGACTCGATTACTGCTTCAGCGGTAGTTCGACGCATATGTGAGTGCCCACCGGAACATCGAGAAAGACGAACGTTCCGCCCGCCGCTTCGACCCGGGCCCGGTGCGAGGCTAGCCCGATGTGTCCCTCGCCCAGGCGGCGCGCCATCGCGTCGTCGGTGAATCCCGCGCCGTCGTCGACCACGTCCAAAACGCAGCTGCCTTCGTTGATCCCAAGGCGAACTGAAGCATTGCCGGCCTGAGAATGTTGCACCAGGTTGGACAGCAGCTCCCGCGCCACCCCGAAGACGATGGGGTCGATCTCGTTGCGAAGCGGGTAATCGATGTCCGTCGAGACGTCGATACCAGAACGCTGGGCGGTGTGTGCGGCTAGCTGCTGCAGCGCCGCACCCAATCCGACCTGCTCGAGGACGGCCGGATGCAGCTCAAACGTCGCCTGCCGCAATCGGTCCGAGGCAGCCTGCAGCCCGGCCATCGCGCGACCGACTCGCTCGTCACCAGGAAACGCCGTATCCAACTCGACGAGCTCTTGGCGCACGGCCAGGATGTCTTGCAGCGGTCCGTCGTGGATGGATTCCGAAATCCGGCGCTGCTCCACATCCGACGCAGTCATTGTCTGCGCCAGCAGTTCCTCGCGTAGTGTGCTGAGCCCGGCCACCGACCGGGTATGCCGTTCTTCGACGCGTACAGCGACAAACGCTGTGACACACAGGAACCCGTAGAGCAGGAACCGGAACGTGGCCTCGGTGATGCCGATCGAGCCGACCATTTCCGGGTCCTCGAGCACCGCGATCGCGAACCCCACCATCGAGAAGATCAACACCACCGCCGCTCGCCGGGAGGAGACGTCGAGCCCGATGAGGATCGGCAACGCCGTCATGATGAGCAGCGGGTGCAGTCCGTTGGTGGACAGCACCTGGAAGACGGTCAGCACGATCACGTCGATGACGGTGAACGCAAACGGCTCCACGCGGCCGACGCCGGCCAACCGGCCGCGTGCGAGCCATCGTCGGCTGCCGGAGAAGGCCAGCGTCAGCGCGCACAGCGCCATCAAGCCGTACCCGATGATCAGCACGGTTTGCTGGGGCCATTCGGACCGGCGCGTGTCGCTGAGCATCGCAGCGATCATCAAGCCCACCACGCCGATCCGAAGGACCGACGCGATTCGATACGAGCGCAGCTGGTGGATCCTGCGCACCCGGTTCAGTTCTGCGTCGCTGGCCACCGCCACCCGATCACCGTACTCATCCGCGCCGGCGCGCCCGTGGCAAATCGCGCGAAAACGCATAAGAGCACCCGAAATCGCGAACGAATGCTTTCGATAAACCGCTACACTCATCGCCATGGCCGACGCGGCTACGCCCGCCGAAGTGCGTGTGGTCGTTGGTGACGACCACCCGCTCTTTCGCGAGGGAGTAGTGCGCGCACTTGCCTCGAGCGGTTCGGTGAACGTGGTCGGCGAGGCCGATGACGGATCGGCCGCACTCGAATTGATCAAGACGCACCTCCCGGATGTCGCGTTGCTCGACTACCGAATGCCCGGCATGGATGGCTCCGAGGTCGCGGCGGCGGTGCGAAGTCAGCAATTGCCGACCCGCGTGTTGCTTCTCTCGGCACACGACGAGCCGGCGATCGTGTTTCAGGCACTGCAGCAGGGCGCCGCCGGCTTCTTGCTGAAGGACTCGACCCGCGCCGAAATCGTCAAGGCGGTCCTCGATTGCGCGGAGGGTCGCGACGTCGTCGCACCCGGACTCGTCGGGGGCCTCGCCGCGGAAATCCGCCAGCGTGCAGCACCCACGGCACCCGTGCTCAGCGCGCGAGAGCGCGAGGTGCTCAATCGGATTGCCCGCGGCCAAAGCATCCCCGCGATCGCAGCCGAGCTCTACGTCGCGCCGTCGACGGTCAAGACCCATGTGCAACGCCTCTACGAAAAGCTCGGGGTCGGCGATCGCGCGGCCGCCGTGGCGGAAGCCATGCGGCAAGGTCTGCTCAGCTAGCGGGCGACGGCGGGTGCCGCTCACTCACGAAGCCGGATCCTCCGCGCCCAACAGTGCGTTCGCGGATGACATGGCCTCCGCCATCATTTGGCGAGCCCGTCGTTCGACCTCGTAAAGGTGGTCGTCGCTGACGCCGGCGCCGGTCAGCTGCCGCCGGGCGAAGACCAAGGGATCGACGCTAGAGGGGTGATTAGTGCGGTAGGTGACCGCCTTGACCACGGTGGGGCCGCCGCCGACGCTCGCTCGTTCTACCGCGTGGGCGACCGATTTATGCACCGCCGCAACGTCTCTACCGTCGGCAAGGAGCACGGGCATTCCGTGGCTCTCGCGTGCACCGCGGCGCACCCCCGATCCGGTGCGAATGTCCTCGACGACGAACACCACGGGAAGCCGCCACGACACGGCTATGCGCGCGGCGGTTTCGAACTCGACGGAGTTCGAGTCCTCATCGCCGATGACACACAGTGTGACTTTGCCTGCGCCGGCGACTTGCTGCGCGTAGGCATCGCCAAGCGCGAACATGACCGATTGCTTCAACGGGCTTGAGCCGGCGAATATCAGCTTCCATTCGGCGGCGAACGGGTCTTCGTTGGACGCGCCGCCCACCTCCCGGCTCGGGGCGAATATTTCGGCGATGGCCGGACCCAGCGGGAGCGACAGACCGATCTGCTGTGCGTGTTGGAAATGGGGGATGGCGGTGCTGATGATGTCGCCCGGTCGAAGCGCTGCGGTAGCGCCCACGGCCACGGCTTCCTGACCGAATGCGGCCACCATGGGTCCGTTGAGCAGACCGTCGATGCGCGACTCCTCCAATGCCATGTCGAGCAGACGCAGTGCCCACATCCGGCGGTACAGCTCCAGCTGCTCACCGACAGGCGCGGCCGAGGGTTTCGCCGACAGTTTCGAGGTGCGAGCCATGTCCCGGTCTCCTAACCGATCGTTTGGGCGTTTGACCGCCTTCTTAGACACAAGCTCAACGTAGATCGGTATGGGTGGGCGCACCTCCGCCGATCGGTTCGCAAAAGTGATGAACGCACATTCCCCCGATTGGGGGACACGGCGACGTTCAGTCCGGGCGTTGAGTGCCGGGGGCCAGCAGCTTTTCGGCCGCCGTGTACGGATCATCGTGGCCGTCGACCACTGACTCGGCGAGCCGGTCGAGGTCCGGGCGGCCGCGCAGCCGTGTTTGGGCCAGCGAGAGGATCTGCGCCCGCGCCCGGGCCAGTCGACGGTCGCGGCTGTCGGTGCGGCGGTGGTCGTCGATAGCCGCGACCAGGTCAGCGACGCCTTCACCCTGGGCGGCAACGAGGCTGACGATCGGGGCCTTGGTTTCGGCGCGCAGATCCCGCACGGTCTGTTCGGCACCGTCGCGGTCGGCCTTGTTGACGACCACGATGTCGGCGACCTCGAGCACACCCGCCTTGGCGGCCTGCACCGCGTCGCCCGCCCCGGGATTCAGGATGACGACGGTTGGGTCGGCGACGGCGGCGATCTCGATCTCGGACTGCCCCACACCCACCGTCTCGAGCATGACCACGTCGTAACCAATCGCGCCCAGCAGGCGGATGGCGGCCGGAACCGCGGCGGCCAGCCCCCCGAGATGGCCACGCGTTGCCACCGACCGAATCAGCACATCGGAGTCGTTGATATGCGCGGCCATTCGAATTCGATCGCCCAGCAGCGCGCCTCCACTGAACGGCGACGTCGGGTCCACGGCCAATACGGCCACCCGGCACCCACGCTCGCGATAGGCCCCGACCAGCGCCGCGATCGTCGTCGACTTGCCCGCGCCCGGCGGTCCGGTGATGCCGATGATCGCGCCCGCGCATGCCGACGAGGGCTCGATGCTCGCCAACACCTCGTCGCGCCGGTCACCCTCGACCAGACTCAGCAGCCGACCCGCCGCCCGCGGAGACCCGTTGCGCGCACCGGCAATTAGGTCGGCGATGGTCATTTGCGCATTATGGCGCAGCGACCTCGATGACCGTCGCCGAGCCCATCCCGCCGCCTGCGCACATGGCCGCGACGCCGATTCCCCCGCCGCGGCGGCGCAATTCGTGCACCAGCGTGACGAGCATCCGGGCCCCGGTTGCCGCGACGGGGTGTCCCAGCGAGCAGCCGCTGCCGCTGACGTTGACCTTGTCCGGGTCGAGATCGAGAATCTTGACGGTAGCCACGCACATGGCCGCGAATGCCTCGTTGATTTCGAACAGATCCACGGTGGAGATCGAAAGCCCCGCGCGGCCAAGGGCTTTCGGGATCGCTTCCACCGGAGCCAAGCCGGTGATCGCCGGGTCGACGCCGACGGACGCCCAGGACCGCACGGTGGCCAGCGCGGGCAGCCCGAGCCGCTCGCTCGCGATGGTCAACACTGCGGCACCGTCGTTGGCTCCGCAGGCATTCCCGGCGGTGATCGAGAAGCCCTCGATCTCGGGATGCAGCGGCTTGAGTGCGGCCAGCTTCTCCATGCTGGTGTCACGGCGGGGATGCTCGTCGACCGAAAACAGCCCGTGCGGCGTCTCGATGGGAACGATCTCTTCTTTGAAGCGGCCCTCGTCGATTGCGGCGATGGCATTGCGGTGGGAGCGCAGCGCCCAGGCATCCATCTCTTCGCGACTCACGCCCGCCTTGACCGCGGCGTTCCATCCCACCGTGATCGACATGTCGAGGTTGGGCGCATCGGGACGGTCGGGGTGGGTCGGCGGAAACCAGTCGACCCACTCGCCGTCCACTTGCATGCGTGACCGCGGCGACGTGGACGCGGAGTTCACACCCCCGGCGATGACGAGCTGGTCCATCCCGGCCCGCACGCTGGCCGCCGCGCTCTGCACCGCCGCCTGACCCGCCGCGCAGTGCCGGTTGTTGGCCAGACCGGGCACCTGGGTCAGGCCGCTCGTGATGGCCGCGTGCCGAGCCAGCACGCCGCCACCGTAAAGGCCCTCGCCCAGGATCACGTCGTCGACCTGCGCGGGATCGAGGTCCGCGGCGGCCTCGGAGACGACATGGTGCGCGAGGTCGAATGCGCTGGTGTCGCGCAGCGTTCCCTTGCGCGCGGTGCCGATCGGGGTGCGCAGGGCGGAAACGATGACGGCTTCGGGCACGGTCTTCTCCAGTTCAGCGGCGCAGCTTGCGAGAACCATATTCTCGCATTTTGAGAGTCCGAGTTGCAAGGAGGGCGCTGGTGGCCTGGCTAGTTGGTGCGGTTGGACCATCCCGACGGCAGGTTTTCGGGACCGGTGTCGATAACGGTCTCGTCGTCCGTTCCGACGTATTCGAACCACGTGATGTAGGCGAACTCCGGGACTTCGTAGATGGGGTAGGTCGGGCCGTCGTCGCGGTACGCGCGCATCTCATCCAGGTGTTCGTTCTGGAAGCAGACCGTGCGCTCGCCATGCGTGCGGACCCACTGCGGGAAGAAGATGACGCCGTGGATGCGGCGTTTGGCGGGGAGGATGTTAACCGCCACGCAAGTGCCCGTGGGTTCGCTCCAGGACACTTTGAAACTGTCGTCGTCGAGTTGGACGAGGTTGACTTTCTGGTCTTTGACCCAACGGCCTCCGACATGCCCGGAGTGGATGCGGTAGTCGATGGTAGAGGCGTTCTTGACATACATCTCGTACTGCCACCCGTTTGCATAGGTGTAGATGAAGCGGTGGCCGACGATCCCCGAAAGATCCTGCGGCGGAACCGGGTTAGCGACGCTGGTCATTGCCCTATCCTGCCAGGACTGCGGCGGCACTTGTGGGCAGGCTGCGGGAAACGCGCGGATTTGCGATGGTGGACGGATGACTCAGGGAATGATCGCGGTCCCGGGCGGGAACGTCTGGTTCACTCGGGTTGGCGGCGGGGCGGGTTATCCGCTGCTCGCGGTTCATGGAGGTCCGGGTATGCCGCACACCTACATGAGCTCGCTGGAACGTCTGGCCGACGAGCGCGAAGTCATCTTCTGGGATCAGCTCGGGTGTGGCAAGTCCGAACGCCCATCCGACCGCAGGCTTTGGACGATGGAACGCTCGGTGGCCGAAATGGATGCCGTGGTACAGGCGCTGGGGCTGAACCGCTTTCACATCTTCGGCAATTCGTGGGGCGGAATGTTGGCACAACAGTACGTGCTTGACGTCGCGTCCGGGGCTGCGAGTCTGACGATCTCCAACAGCTTCGCGTCGATACCCGAATTCTCGAAGATGGTGGCGCGCTTGAAATCCGAGCTTGATCCGGCAACACAATCCAGCATCGACCGGCACGAAGCCGCCGGCACGACATACGCGCCCGAATATCACGCCGCGATCCGCACGTGGAACGAAACGCATCTGTGCCGCGTTCGTCCGTGGCCGGCGGAGCTCGAAGAGTCGTTCCGGACTATGAACAACGAGGTCTACGGAACCATGTTCGGGCTGAGCAACTTTCGCATCGTCGGAACCATTCGGGATTGGGACGTGTTCGACCGATTGGCCGAAATCTCGCCACCGACGCTCATCCTCGCCGGCAGGTACGACGAATGCGTGCCCGAACACATGTGGGACATGCACGCGCGCATCCCGGGCTCGCGGTTTGAGTTATTCGAGTCGAGCTCTCATATGCCGTTCATCGAGGAGCCGGACCGGTTCGATCAGGTGATGCGTAAGTTCCTGCGGCATAACGACTGAATCGCGGTCTCAGCGAGTCAGTTCTTGCCCGCCGCCAGCCTGGTGACGATCGTCCGGAAGTCCTCGGTTACGAAGGACTGGCTTTCGGCCGACAGCGCATAGTCCAGACTGGCCAGGACGGCCCGCTCCAGATGGATGTTGAGCACCCGCTTGGTGCTCTCGACCGCCTGCTGGGGCAACTCCAAAATCTTTTTGGCGCAACCGATTGCCTCCGCGACCGGATCGGACGCCACGTGGTTGGCGAGACCCAGTTCGACGGCGCGCTGCGCGCTGATGCGGGTACCCGTCAGCGCGTACTCCTTGGCCAGCAGCAGGCTGATGTGCAGCGGCCAGGTCAGCGGTCCCCCATCGGCAGCGACCAGCCCGACCTGCACATGCGGGTCGGCGAGGTAGGCATCTTCGGCGATGTAGACGATGTCGCTGAGCGCGACCAGGCTGCAGCCGAGTCCGACGGCTGGGCCATTTACGGCCGCCACCACCGGGATTCGGCACCGCGCCATGCCCAGCACGATCTCGCGGCCATCGCGGATGGTCTTGGCGCGCAGCTCGGCATCCCCCGACAGCTCCTTGAGATACGAGAAATCTCCGCCCGCCGAAAACGCCCTGCCCGCCCCGGTGATCACCGCCGCGCGGGCCGAGGGGTCGTCGGTCAATCGTTGCCACAGCCGCGCGAGCCCGACGTGCAGGTTGTCGTTGACCGAGTTGAGGGACTCCGGCCGGTTCAGGGTGATGATCCGCAATGGGCCTTCGGCACGGACATCGACTTCGGCAGGCATATCGTACATTCAGACTCCCAATCCCAAGATTCGCGAAGCGATGATGTTCTTCTGTATCTGTGATGTCCCACCCATGACGCTCTGCGCACGGCTGTACAAATAGGCGCCGAGCAGACCGGGATCGCGGGTTCCGGTGACGGCCAGTGCAGCGTGGCCGACCGATTGCTCGACCCAGGTCATCAGCAGCTTGTCGAGCGAACCCTCGGGCCCGTGCGACACCCCGTCCAGCTGTTCGGACAGCCGCCGCCGGACGTGGTGGGTCAGCATTTCCGACTGGACGGCCGCCCACGCCAACTCTTCGGATATCGGACCGTCATTGCGCGCCAACAGCTCTCGGACAAGCTTGCCGTATCTGGCCGCATAACCCAGCGTGGACGGTTCGCGCTCGTGTCCCACGACGGTCATGGCGACCGCCCAGCCGTCGCCCGGAGCGCCGACTATCCGGTCCGCCGGCACGATCGCGCCGTCGAAGAACACCTGACCGAATTCGTTGGTGACCCCGTTCATCATGCGCAGCGGGCGCTGTTGCACGCCAGGCTGTTTCATGGCGATGACGAACGCCGAAAGGCCGCGGTGGCGCTTGGCGCCGGGGTCGGTGCGGGCCAGCAGCAGGCACCAGTCCGCGACGTCGGAGTAGCTCGTCCAAATCTTGTGTCCATGCACAACGTAGTTGTCGCCCTCGCGGGTGGCGGTGGTGGTCAGCGACGCCAGGTCCGAACCGGCGCCGGGCTCGCTGAAACCCTGACACCAACGCTCGGTGCCACTGATGATGCCGGGCAGGAAGCGCTTGCGCAGTTCGTCGCTGCCGTGCCTGCCGATGCCGTGGACCAGGTAGCCGACGCTGGGGCGCGGCGGAGCGCCGGCGCGCACCAGTTCTTCGTCGACAATCACGTCGTACACGGCGGGCAGGTCTTGCCCGCCGTAGTCGTGCGGCCAGGACAGGCCGAAAAAGCCGTTGTCGTACAAGGCCCGATGCCAGTCGGCCATGCGCTCCCAATACTCGTCACCCGAGCCGGAGAACTCCTTGGCGTGCACCGAAAGCCACGATCGCAGCCGCTCGCGGAATTCGGCCTCCTGAGCTGAATCACGAAAGTCCAAGGTCGATCTCCTTTAACATTACTGGCCACAACTCGGTCGATGTCAGCGCGCGCCGCAGGTAGACATGCACCACGCACTCCCACGTATTGCCGATGCCGCCATGCACCTGCACCGCGTTCTCGCAGACCGTTCGGGCGGCGCGGGCGCAGTAGATCTTCGCAACTTGGGCGGCTCGGACGGCCTCGGCGGGCGTCAGTTCGTCAACCGCCCACGCAGCATGGCGCAACACGCTCACCGAACCTTCGATCAGCGCAAGGCTTTCGGCCAACATGTGGGCGATCGCCTGGTAGGAGCCGATCGCTTTGCCGTACTGTTCGCGGATTTTCGCGTAGTCGACCGCGACGGCCTGAGCGCCGCGGGCGGTTCCCACCAGGTCCGCCGTCGTGGTCACCAACGCGAGTGCCCGCCACCGCGTGGCCACGTCCGCGGACACCTCGCCGAGAACCGTCGGCGATCCGACCGCGGCCGCTTCGGCCCGGGTCAAATCGGCGACGGTCCGAGCGTCGCCCACCTCCGTCGCCAAAACCGTGGTACCGGAAAGGAACAGGGCTCGTCGAGCGCCGCGCGCGTCGATCACCCGGCCATCGACAGCGATGGTCGCGCCCGACGCGTCTGCATCGATATGGCAGGCGAGATCATCGGCCAGCACCGGACCCAGAAACGGTGCGTCGACCAGTCGGCGCCCGAATTCCTCGGCGACGATGGCCACCTCGACGCCGGTGGCCCCATCGGAACGCAGCGATCGCCAACCCGTCGTCGTAACCTGCTTGTCCAGCCGGGCAATTCGCTCCTCGTCGGCCAGGTCGTTTACCGCTCCGGGGCCCAGATCGTCGGCCAGCTTGGCGGCGGCGTCACGCAGTTGCTGCTGTTCAGCTGTCAGACGTACATCCATAGCGCTCCTTTAGGACTCGGCGCAGCACCTTGCCCGAGGGCAGGCGAGGGATATCGGGTACGAACACGATCCGGTTCAGGCGTTTGTAGGACGCCAGCTTCTCATCCACTCGGGCGATCAGGTCCGCGGTGTCAACCCGGCCATGCACCGCGACGGCGGCCACGATTGCCTCGCCGTTGATCCCGTCGGGAACGCCGAACACCGCACAATCCTTGACGGCCGGATGGCCGTGCAGCACCATCTCGATTTCGGCCGGCGCGACCTGAAAGCCGCGCACTTTGATCATTTCTTTGAGGCGGTCGGTGATCCGCAGCCAACCGTCGGCGTCGAGCCAGCCCACATCCCCGGTCCGGTACCAGCCGTCGCACATCGCGTCCTCGGTCGCCTCGGCCGGTAAGTAGCCGGCCATCAGCGACGTCGACCGCGCCTGGATCTCACCGACCTCGCCCGGGTTGACCGGTTGGCCGGTCTCGAGCGAGACCACCCGCAGGTCCACACCCGGCACGGGGCGACCGACCGCGTCCAGTCGGGGCCCGTCGAGTGGATTGCACGCGATGACGGGCAGTTCCGTGGTGCCGTACGCGGGCACCCAACCGACGCCGGTACGTCGGGTCACCGTTTCGGCGATGTCGGCGCTGACCGGCGTCGCGCCCCACATGATGAAGCGCAGCGACGATAGGTCGTAGGACTCGAGGTCTGGGTGCGAGGCGATGGCCAGCGCGATGGGGGCCACCGCCATCTCGACTGTGATGCGGTCGTTTTCGATATGACGCAGCATCTGGTCGATGTCGAAGCGGCGATGCAGCCGCGTCCACGCTCGGATCTGCAGCGCCGTCAGGATATTGAGCAGGCCGAGGATATGTGAAGGGGGCGTGGCGATTTGAATGCGGTCACGCTGTGTCAGCTGCAGCGCTTCGCGCCAGTGCTGAACGGCCATACTCAACGAAGCGTGAGTGTGCCGGACCGCCTTCGGCAGGCCGGTGGTACCCGAACTGAAGGCAAGCACCGCGTCGCCCTCCGGCGGCAGCGAACATGAGGACGTCAGTTCCGCGGGGGTGATCGGTTCGTCCAGATGCAACATCGGCATCAACTCGGCCAGCACGGGATGGTCCCCGACGGCGTGGCCCGGATTGGTCAGCGCCAGCGCGTGGTCGACCTCCTGGCGCTTCCACGCCGGACTGAGCAGCACCGCGGCGGCACCAAGACGCCAGATCGCGAGCAGGGCGGCGACGAATTCCGGCCGATTGGAGGCCATGAGCGCGACCCGCTGACCCGCGGCGACATTGCTTGTGGCCAGGGCCCGGACCAGCCCGTTGGCCAGCGCATCGAGCTGGGGCAGGGTGAATCGCCGTTCCTCGAACACGAGCGCGGCCGGCTCGGTCACGTCTCGTTCCTTCCAGCTGTCCAGCCCGACTTGAGAAGATCCTATCGCTTAGGGAGAATAGTATTCTCTATACTGAAGAATGCAAATATGGGAGGGCGGCCATGGTGACGGCCCGCATCATCGAGGAGACTGTGTCAGATCCCGATTCAAACGGCGCCGAGGCCGGCACAGTGACGATCTATCTCGATCGCAAGAAGGTGTCGGTACCGCTGGTCCCGGGCGAGACGCTGCTGGAAACCGCGCGGCGGGCCGGCCTGGAGCCGCCGTTCAGCTGTGAGGCCGGCAACTGCGGAACCTGCATGGCCAAGCTCGAGGCGGGCCGCGCGACCATGCGGGTCAACGACGCTCTCGAAGAGGACGAAGTGGCCGAGGGCTACATTCTGACGTGCCAGGGCGTGCCCGACACGGACTCGATTACGGTGCGCTACGAGTAGTCACAGGAGAGGCGGCGACGATGGCCAAGGGAATCATGCTCGTGGAGAGTGTGCCCAGTGCGCCCGATCGCGAGGACGAGTACAACACCTGGTACGACGAAGTGCATATCCCAGAGCTGCTGGCGCTCGACGGAATTGTCGCGGCGCGCCGGCTGCGTCCGGTCGACGGACAGGGCCCGTATGTCGCCATCTACGAACTCGAGGGCGATGACCTGCAGGCCATCCTGGACAACATGATCGCCAACGCCGGTCAGCTACACATGTCCGACGCGCTGCAGCTCGACCCGGCGCCGATCCCGCGACTGCTCGAGTACCTTCCCTAGCCGGCCTCGAACGTGACGGTGCAGTCACATTCGGCCTCCAGCGTGACTGCACCGTCACGTTCGGCCGGCCCCGGCTAGAGCTCCGGCGGCGGGCGGTACTCGGGTTGGTAACCCGTGACGTTGATCGGGCTTCCGACGAGGCGGAAATCGCCCGCCGACACGACGACTTCCGGAGTCGCTTCGAGTGCTTCGGGAAGCGTCCTGACGGCCGCCACGGGAACTCCGAGGGGGCGCAGCCGCCGTTCCCAACCGGCCGCAGAGTCGGTCGCCAGCATCGCCGTGACGACGGCCAGCACCTCGTCGCGGCGGGCCACCCGTTCGGCCATGGTTTCGAAACCGCCGATACCCGCCTCGGCGGCGAAGGATTTCCAGAAGCCATCGTGGGTGATGAACAGCGCCAGATACCCATCTGACGTCGGAAACAGCTGCGCCGGAACGTAATACGAGTGAGCGCCGTGCGGCCGTCGCTGCGGCTCGATGCCGTCGTTGAGGTAAGCGGAGGCGTGATAGTTGAGCTGCGACAGCATCACGTCGCGCAGCGACACGTCCACTTGCCCCCCGGTGCCGGAGATGATCTTGGCCAGCAGCCCGAGCGCCGCACACATACCGGTCGAGTTGTCGGCCGACGAGTACCCCGGCAGCGTCGGCGGGCCGTCGGGATCGCCGGTCAGCGCTGCAGTGCCGACGCCCGCCTGAACCACATAGTCGAAGGCCGGGTCGTCACCGCCGTGCAGGCCGAAGCCGGTGATCGCCACGCAGACGATGCGCTCGTTGTGCCGGCGCAGATGTTCGTAGGTGAGGCCCAGGCGGCGGATGGCCGACGGTTTCAGGTTCACCAGCAGCGCGTGCGACTGCGACACGAGTTCGCCCAAATGCTGCTGTCCCGCTTCGGAATTCAGGTCTAAACAGAGGCTGGACTTGTTGCGGTTCAGGCTGGCGAAGTAGGTGGGTCCGACGCCGCGGGAGATCTCGCCGCCGCTCGGTTCGATCTTGGTGACTTCGGCGCCCAGGTCGGCGAGCAGCATGGTGGCATAGGGACCGGCGAGCATGGTGCCAACTTCGAGGATCCGAATCCCCGCCAGCGGCCCGCCGGCCGTCACTGCAACTCCGTTGCGAGCGCGGCGATCATCTCGCGGGTGCGGCGCTTGGAGGCGACGAGCTCGTCCCGGTTCTCGCCGATCGGCAACAGGCGCACCGACAGGTCCGTCACTCCCGCGTCGGCGAATCGCCGCATCCGCGCCAGGATGGCATTCTCGTCGCCGGCCGCGCACAGATCGCCGACGTCGCGGGCATCGCCGCGTTCGAGCAGGCGCTGGTAGTTCGGCGACACCTCGGCCTCGCCCAGGATGCGGTTGGCGCGCTCCTTGGCCTGGTCGACTTGTGCAGGCGCACACAGGCATACGGGAATACCCGCGACGATCCGCGGGGCGTTCCGCCCGGCATCCGCGGCGGCCTTGGTGATCTTGGGCGCGATGTGATCACCGATCGCGCGCTCGTCGGCCATCCACAACACGGTGCCGTCGGCGAGTTCACCGGCAAGCTGCAGCATCACCGGGCCGAGAGCGGCGACCAGGACCGGCATCGGGGTGTCGGCCCCGATCGCCATCGGATTGTGCACCGCGAACGAATCATTCTCGACGTCAACATGACCCGGCCCGGCAATCGCGGCGTTGAGCACCTGCAGGTAGTCGCGGGTGTAGGCGGCCGGCTTCTCATAGGACAAGCCGAGCATGTCTCGGATGATCCAGTGGTGTGACGGCCCGATGCCCAGCGCCAGCCGCCCACCGGTCACCGCGTGCGTCGAAAGCGCTTGGCGGGCAAGGGCAATCGGATGCTGGGCCTGCAGCGGCACCACCGCGGTGCCCAGCTCGATGCGCGAGCTGTGCGCGGCCATCAGCGACACCATGGTCAGGCAGTCGAAGTCGTCGGGCACCTGCGGCATCCAGGCGGTGTCCAGGCCGGCGGATTCGGCCCATTCGATATCGGAGGCCAGCTTGCCCACCTTGCGGGCCATATCGCCGCGCTCGGCGCCGATCATTACTCCGATGCGCACGGTTCCTCCACGGCGGGCTGCGGGGTCCCAGTCAGCGCGCGGATCTCGCGCACCAGCGTGTCGAGCGGTGTCCCAGTGGGGAATACGGCCGCGGCGCCGGCCGATAGCAGTTTGGGTACGTCCGCGTGTGGAATCGTTCCACCGACGACCACGGCGATGTCGGCGGCGTCGGCGGCGCGCAACGCCTCGACAGTGCGTGTGGTCAGCGCCAGGTGCGCACCGGACAGGATGCTCAGACCAACGACGGCGACGTCCTCCTGGACCGCGATCGACGCGATGTCTTCGATGCGCTGCCGGATGCCGGTGTAGATGACCTCGAAGCCTGCATCGCGCAGAGTGCGGGCAACGATCTTGGCTCCTCGGTCGTGCCCGTCAAGGCCGGGTTTGGCAACGAGAATCCGAACGGCCATCTAGAACACCACCGGTTGCTGGAATTCGCCCCACACCGCTTTGAGCGCGGAGACCATCTCACCGACCGTGCAGTAGGCGTTGGCGCAGTCGACTAGCTTGTGCATCAGGTTGTCGGTTCCTTCGGCCGCATGCGACAGGGCCGCGAGGCTGGATTTCACTGCGGCCGAATCCCTTTCGGCCTTGACCTTAGCGAGCCGCTTGAGCTGCAGATCGCGGCCCTCGGCGTCAAGCTCGTAGGTAACGACATCGTGTTCCGGCTCCTCGGTCACGAAGCGGTTGACCCCGACGACGGGTCGGGTGCCGGCCTCGATGTCCTGGTGCACCCGGAAGGCTTCGTCGGCGATCAGGCCCTGCAGATAGCCGTCCTCGATGGCATGAACCATACCGCCGTGCCGCTCGAGGTCATCCATGATCTCGATGATGCGGGCTTCGGTGGAATCGGTGAGCGCCTCGACGAAGTACGAGCCGCCGAGCGGGTCGGCGACGCTGGCGACGCCGGTTTCGTGCGCCAGGATCTGCTGAGTGCGCAGCGCCAGCGTGGTGGTTTCCTCCGTCGGCAGGGCAAACGGTTCGTCCCAGGCCGCGGTGAACATCGACTGGACGCCGCCCAGCACCGCCGCCATCGCCTCGTAGGCCACCCGGACGATGTTGTTGTGGGCCTGCGGCGCGTACAGCGACGCGCCACCGCAGACGCAGCCGAAGCGGAACATCGACGCCTTCTCCGTCGTCGCCCCGTAGCGTTCCCGCACGATGGTCGCCCAACGGCGCCGTCCCGCACGGTATTTGGCGATCTCTTCGAAGAAGTCGCCATGGGTGTAGAAGAAGAACGAGATCTGCGGCGCGAACTGGTCGATGGTCATCCGGCCCCGCTCCACCACCGTGTCGCAGTAGGTCACCCCGTCGGCCAGGGTGAATGCCATCTCCTGCACCGCGTTGGCCCCGGCATCACGGAAGTGCGCCCCGGCCACCGAGATCGCGTTGAATCTTGGGACCTCCGCGGCGCAGAACTCGATGGTGTCGGCGATCAGCCGCAATGACGGCTCCGGCGGCCAGATCCACGTTCCGCGCGACGCGTACTCCTTGAGGATGTCGTTCTGGATGGTCCCGGTGAGCTTGGCCCGCGGTATCCCCTTTTTCTCGGCGGCGGCGACGTAGAAGGCCAGCAGGATCGCCGCGGTGCCGTTGATCGTCATGCTGGTGCTGAGCTTGTCCAGCGGGATGCCGTCGAACAGGATCTCGAAGTCGGCCAGCGTGTCCACCGCGACGCCGACCCGGCCGACCTCTTCACCGAACTCGGGATCGTCGGAGTCGTATCCACACTGAGTCGGCAGATCGAGCGCAACCGACAGGCCCGTCCCGCCCTGATCCAGCAGGTAGCGGTATCGCCGATTGGATTCCTCGGCCGTGCCGAAGCCGGAGTATTGCCGAAACGTCCACAACTTGCCGCGGTACCCGGACGCGAAGTTGCCCCGCGTGAACGGAAACTCCCCGGGCGGCGGAGGTTCCGCGCTTCTATCCGCTGGTCCGTAGACGGGTTGCAGCGGGATGCCCGATGGGGTCTGGGACTCGTTATCCATCGATGAATAACGTACTTGCAAAAAAAGAGAATGCCAATACCACAGTGTTGACCTGGGCAAACACTAAGCTGCTGGGCGCGAGGGGAAACGACAACGGAGGTCGACATGACGGTTTCCAGGCCATCGGCGGCCGATATCGAGGCCGCGGCGAACCATTTCGGCTTCCACCTCGACGGGGACGACAAGCGGGCCTACCGGGCGATCGCGGAGTACACGCTGAGGTCTTACGACATCGTCGACAAGCTGTACGACGAGTTCGCGCGCCCGCGGCCCCCCGAACGCGGCTACAAGTTCCCAACCCCTGACGCCAACCCACTGGGCGCCTGGTATGTCCGGGCTGAAATCTCGTCCGGCGCCCAGGGACCGCTATCGGGCCGGACGGTGGCCATCAAGGACAACATCGCCGTCGCCGGCATTCCGATGATGAACGGCTCACGCGCGGTGGAGGGCTTCATCCCCGGCCGCGATGCGACCGTTGTCGAGCGGTTGCTTGCCGCCGGGGCAACGATCGCGGGCAAAAGCGTGTGCGAGGACCTTTGCGCTTCGGGGTCGAGTTTCACCTCCGCCTCCGGCCCGGTGCGCAACCCGTGGGACACCACTCGCGAAGCGGGCGGATCATCCAGTGGCAGTGCCGCACTCGTCGCCGCCGGTGCGGTCGATCTGGCCCTCGGCGGCGACCAAGGCGGATCGATTCGGATCCCGGCATCGCTGTGCGGCGTTGTCGGGCACAAGCCGACGTATGGACTAATTCCTTACACGGGTGCGTTCCCGATCGAGCGGACGCTCGATCACCTCGGTCCTATGACGCGGACGGTCGCCGACGCCGCGCTTCTGCTCACACTGCTCGCCGGACCCGACGGCCGGGACCCGCGCCAGCCCGAGGAGATAGCGGCGGTCGACTACAGCGCCGCGCTGACGGGCGACGTGGCCGGTCTTCGGGTAGGCATTGTCGTCGAGGGCTTCGGGCAACCCGGCGCACGGCCGGAGGTCGACGACCTGGTCCGGTCGGCGGCGCGACAGTTCACCGAAATCGGCTGCACCGTAGGCGAAATCAGCGTGCCGTGGCACCGCACCGCCATTCATGTGTTTGCCGTTCTTTTCACCGACGGTGCCACGTATCAGATGTTGGGCGGCAACGGATACGGACTCGGCGTGGAAGGACGCTACGACCCAGAGCTCATGGCGCACTTCGCAAGACAGCGAGCAGTCGAGGCCGACCAACTCGCCAGCATCATCAAGGCGACGGCGCTGTGCGGACACTACGGGCTGAGCACGCTTGGTGGTGCGTCTTATGCCAAGGCACGCAATCTGGTGCCGCACGTGCGCGCCGCCTACGACGCGGCGCTCGCGCAATACGACGTGCTTGTGATGCCGACCGTGCCCGGCACGGCCGATACGCTGCCGACGGGCAGCCCTCAGGATGTCGCGCTGTACGGACGAGCGGTCGGCAAGGCTTTCAACGTCGCACCCATTGACATCACCGGCCACCCCGCGATCTCGGTGCCCGCCGGCCTGATCGATGGCCTGCCCGCGGGAATGATGGTCGTGGGCAAGCGATTCGACGACGCTACCGTGCTCAAAGTCGCCGACGCGTTCGAATCCCTCTGCGGCGGTTTTCCCGCCGCCCCCAGGGCTTGAAAGTTATGCCCGGCACAGGATTTCGCCGTGCGGGATCGCCAGCCAGCCGTCCGGGGCGGCGGCCCAGGCCCGCCACGCCGCGGAGATCTCCGCAAGCTGTCCCGAAGTGGCCAGGCCTAGGCGCAACAGGTCACGCGCCACATCGGAGTGAAGTATCCGGTCCGCCCACATCCCGCCCCACCATTCGCGGATCTCGGCCGTGGCGTAGCACCACAGGCTGCCCGTCGGCGTGACGTCGTCGAATCCCGCCTCAAGCGCCCACGAGAGCAGGCGCCTGCCCGCATCGGGTTCGCCGCCGTTGGCGCGGGCCGCGCGTTGGTAGAGGTCGCGCCAAAGATCGAGTTCCGGGAGCCGCGGGAACCAGATGAACCCCGCGTAGGCCGCATCTCGGGCCGCCACGATTCCACCCGGGCGGCACACGCGGCGCATCTCGCGCATCGCCCGCACCGGATCGGCCACATGCTGCAGCACCTGGTGGGCGTGGACGACGTCGAATGTGTCGTCGGCGATGTTGAGGTTGTGCACGTCGGCGGTGGCGAACGAGACGTTGGACAGGTTGCGCCGCTCGACCTCAGCGCGCGCCACGTCGAGAACGTCGGCGGATTGGTCGACGGCCCTCACTCCTCCTGGCGCGACCCGGGCGGCGAGATCGGCGGTGATCGTCCCTGGCCCGCATCCGATGTCGAGCACCGACGCCCCGGGCGCCAGGTGCGGCAGCAGGTAGGCCGCCGAGTCTTCCGCGGTGCGCCGCTGGTGGCTGCGCAGCACCGATTCGTGGTGGCCATGCGTGTAGGTGGCCGAACGTTCGCCCATGGGGTGAAAGCTTACGACTGTCACTCACATCATGAAATAATCGTCTCAATATATGAGAGCTCAGTCCACCGGCACATTGAGGATCGGCCGGTCAACATCGGCGCCCGGACCGTCGAAATGCCACCACTCCCCGGAGTACGGCGTCAGCCCGCCGTATTTCATGGCGTCCCGCAGTCGGGCCCGGTTCGCCTGGGCGTCGGCGCTAACTCCCTGGGTGGCGAATGCCGTTGCGCGCGGCGAGAAGTCGTCGAAGTCGGTGCCCATATCGGCCAGGCAAAGCCCGTCGGCCTGCCGTTCGGGCGGACATTGCGACTGCACGCTGGTGAAGGTCACGTCGACGGAACGTCCGGACTCATGGCTGCGCGCGTACTGCCCGGGGCGGGCCACCCAGGCCGGGTTGGGGACCACGTTGAACATCCTGACCTGAACGTCGTGTGGCCGGTAGCAGTCCCAGAACACCATCAGGTGGCCCTGTGGGCGCAGCGCCGACGCGGCCGTCGCGAGGCCCTGAGCCATGGATTGGTGCACCAGGCACCGGGCGTCGGACGGGTACAGCTGGGTGCCGGTGAAATTGTTGGTGGTCGCGTAGCGCAGGTTGATTACGGCGTCGGGAACCACGGTCCGGACGTCGACGAATCCGGCCGCACGCGCCGCGTCGCTGACGGGCGGCACGTCAGGGCCGGCGTGCGCCGTCGTCGCAGGGAAAACCGGAAGCAGTCCAGCGGTTAGCAGGAGCCCAAACGCACGCGACGTAGGAGACACGCAGCCATTGTCGCGCGTCCGCGAGGCGATATCGCCGCTATCAGTCCGCCTGGGCGAACTCGACGTGCAGCTCGGTAAGTCCACACAGCAGGAATGTGTCATGCTGACAAGCTCGGTCGGCGGGCTCAAGGCCTACACGCACACCGGTCACTACATCGCCGCCAAACACGGGTGTCGTCGGCTTGATGCGCACCTTCGCCGCCGAACTTGGCCAGCACTTCATCCGGGTCAACTCCGTCCATCCCACCAACGTGAACACCCAAATGTTCATGAATGAGGGGACGATTAAACTTTTTCGGCCCGGGAAGCATGATCAAGTAGCCTCGCGGCAATTTCAACGCGCGGGCATGCCGATGCGGATGTTTTTGGCTTGGAGGAATTCGTAGAGCCCGTCGGGGCCGCCGCTGCGGCCGAAGCCGCTGTGCTTGTAGCCGCCGTAGGGCCCCTGAGGTTCGATGTCGCTGTGGGTGTTGATCCACACCGAACCGGCGTCGAGATTGCGGGCGACGCGGTGCGCGCGCTGCAGGTCGGTTGTCTGTAGGAAAGCGTTGAGCCCGAACTGAGTGTCGTTGGCCAGGCTGACGGCATGGTCTTCGTCGCGGAACCGCATCACGGAGACCACCGGGCCGAACGTCTCGTGTTGGGCGACTGCGGCAGCGTTGTCAACCTCGGCGAAAACGGTGGGTTCGATGTAGAAACCGTCGGCGAGTTCGCCGCCGATCCGGTGCCCACCCAGAATAAGTTCTCCACTCTTGGTGGCGATCGTGTCGTCTATGACGGCCATGATCCGGTCCGTTGCGCTTTGGCTGATCACCGGACCGAATAAGACGTCGGACCGCAACGGATCACCGACCGGAGCGGATCGGACGGCAGCCAGGAATTTGTCGAGGAAGGCGTCGTAGATGCTGTCCTGCACAAGGATTCGGCTCGCGCAGGCGCAGCTTTGGCCGGACTGAGTCAACGGCCCCTGGAAGGCGGCCAAGGTGGCCGCGGCATCGAGATCGGCGTCGGCGAACACGATGTTCGCGGATTTTCCGCCGAGTTCGGCGATCACCGGCGTCAGATTGCCCGCGGCGGTGCGCAATACCTCGCGAGCCGTCGCGTGGCCGCCAGTGAAATGGATCTTTGCAATCCCCGGATGCGCGACCAACGCTTGTCCGCCATCCGCCTTCGCCGGCAGCACGTTGACCAGTCCCGGTGGGAGTCCGGCCTCGAGGCACAGCTCGCCGAATCGCAACGGCGCCAACGGAGCTAGCTCGGAGGGCTTGAGGATGACGGCGTTGCCGGCGGCCAATGCCGGCGCGACGGCTAAGCCGATGACCACCAGCGGGCCATTCCATGGCGTGATCACCGCGACTACCCCGTAGGGTTCGCGTTCGACGAGGTTGACGTCGAAGCTGCCGCTGACGGGAGTGCTCAGCCCGTGGGCTTTGTCCACATAACCGGCGTAGTAGCGCAGAAATCGCTCCGTGAGTATCGAGTTTGCGGCCATTGCCAGCGGCACCCCATAGTCGCAGGCGTTGATGGCCGCCAGCTCGGCGGCGTGCTGCGCCACCAAGTCCGCCAACCCCATCAGCAGGTCGCGGCGCCGGTCGACCGGAAAGCCGGCCCATTGGCGTTGCGCATCGCGGGCGGCGCCGATTGCTCGATCGATCTCGGCGCGGCCGGCAAGCTCGATGGCGGCGTTCGGTTGGCCGCTTCCCGGATAGATGTGCTCGTGAATCCCGCCGGAGGCGCCCGTGACCCGCTCGTCCGCGATCAGCAGTGCGCCGGACGGCAGCGCCTCGGCATCGATGACGTTGGTCGCCATATCACCCATGGGATGCCTCATCGAGAACACGTTGTTTCTGCTCGGCGACGACCTGGCTCAGGTAGGAAGCTTTCGGCCATCCGTAGTAGGCGGCGAAATGCAATGCGAATTCGTCCATCTCGTCGAACGAAACGTCGCCGCTCTTCAAGGCGGCGTAGACATGCGACATGATCGGGTATTGGGCGTCCTGAAAACCCACACACGCCAACGTGATCAGGCGCCGCTCCTTCATGCCAAGGCCCGGCCGCAGCCACATCTCCCCGAAGACAAAATTGAGGATCCCCGCGCCCGAATACGGGTTGTCCCGCGACGGCGCGAACGGCAAGCAGTTGATCTGGCGAAACGCGTCCTCGCCGCCGGCCAGGCGCGCCTCGGGGTCGCTGGAGGTAACCAGCGGGAGTAACGGTGGCGGCGACGGGACGTCATCGCCGCGCTCGCGCACAATCCGTTCCCACTGCGTATCAACGACCATGTTGAACAGCGAGGCTTTCGGCCACCCCGCATATACCGCGAAATGCAGCACCGCTTCCCGCATTTCGGTGATCGTGAGATCACCGCTTCGTAGCGCGGCATACACGTGCTGCTCCAGCACGGAAGTGACGTCGGCGCCGGCGACGCAGGCCAGCGTGACGAACCGGCGGTCGCGGCGACTCAGGCCCGGGCGGGTCCAGACCTCGGCGAACACGAAATCGATCAGCCCGCCGACGATCGCCGGGCTGGTGTCGTCGGGTACGTCGACCGTCATCACCTCGGCGAATTCACGGCGTCCTCGCTCGCGCCGCTGACTTTGGCTGCTCATCTGCGCTCCGCTATCTGATCGTCACGCCGGCATCGACGGTGAACTGTAACCCCGTCACGTGGCGAGCCTCGTCGGAGACGAGGAACAACACCGCGTTGCTGACGTCGATAGCTTCCGTCATCAATACCGGTAGCGCGTTCATGAACAGCGGACCCAGATCGGGTCGCTGTTCGACGATGAGCCGGTGCATCGACGGCGGCGCCATTCCGGTGGGCACACCGGTCGGATGCACAGTGTTGACCCGAATGCTCTGTGCGGCAAGCTCGTTGGCCAATGCCAGACTCATCCCGACGATGCCGTGCTTGGCGGCGGTGTACGGCGTGTGGAGCGGAGTGCCCTTGATGCCGGCCGACGAACTGATGTTGACCAAGCTGCCGCCACCCGCGGCGACTAGATGCGGCAGCGCCGCCGCGCACGTGTTCCACGCGCCGATGAGGTTGATGTCCACCACCAGCCGCCACTGCTCGGGCGTGGTGGTGTCCCAGGTGCCCACGGTCAACACGCCGGCATTGGCCACCGCGGCGTCCAGCCCACCGAGTTCGGCGGCCCCCTCGTCGACGGCCGCCTTGAGCGCCGCCGCGTCCCGCACGTCGACGACGTTCGTGATAACCGATCGACCAAATTGGGCAACGAGTTTCGCCGTCTGGCGCAGGTCGTCCTCAGTCGATAACACATATTCCAAACCGTCGGGAGTAGCGCAGATGTCTACCAGCAGGCAGTCCGCGCCCTCTTCGGCCAACCGCACCGCGTGGCTGCGGCCCATTCCGCGGGCCGCGCCGGTGATCAAAACTCGCTTACCGGCCACCCGGCCCGGCGTGACGGCGGAGGTCATAGCTTGTTGCAGAACCCGGCGTCCACGGGGAAGGTCACCCCGGTGACGTATTTGGCCTCGTCGGAGACGAGGTACGCGATCGCCGCGCTGATGTCTTCCGGCTCGAGCATCTCGACCGGCATCGGATTCTGCAGGTGCGCACCGCCTTCGGGGAAGCTCGCCAAGAATTCGGTCATCGCCGGATTGACGGACATCATCGTCCGTACCGCCGTGGGATGAACGGTGTTGACCCGAATGTTGAAGGGCGCCAACGTGTTCGCCAGCACCCGCATCAATCCCACTACCCCGTGCTTCGACGCGGCATACCCCAGCCCGCCGCCCTGCAGGCCGCCGAAGCCCCGCAGCCCGGCCGTCGAACTGGTGAACACCATCGCCCCGCCCCGTTGCCCGGCGAGCAGGTGCGGGATCGCGGCCCACGCGGTGTGATAGGCGCCGTCCAGGTTGACCCCGATCGCCGCCCGCCACTGCGCCAGCTCCTCCTCGATGCTCAGCTGACGAAACGCGACCGGCGCGATCCCCGCGTTGGCACATACGATGTCGAGCCGCCCGAAATGCTCGACCCCGGCGTTCAGCGCACTCTTGACCTGCAGAAAATCACGCACATCGGCCACCGTGCCGACCATCTTGCCGCCCTCGGCTTCCACGAGACCGATCGTTTCCTCGAGCTCATCGCGAGTGGCCATCGCGTATCCGTTCGCCGGAATGTCGGCGCAGATGTCGATCCCGATGATGTCGGCACCCTCCCGGGCCAACCGCACCGCATGACTGCGGCCCTGCCCACGCGCCGCCCCGGTGACGAATGCCACCTTGCCGTCTAGACCACCCACTAGCCCCTCGCTTCGCCGTGAGTAACCGCGTTACTCTGCCTAGGACAGTAACATCGTTATCGTGGTCGGTAAAGCGGCAATGCGAGACAGCGAGGCATCACCAGCGGCGTCGGAGGTCGCGTCCGATCCCCTCATCGATATCGTGGTCGACCTGATCGACACGCAAGGCTATGACGCGGTCCAGCTCCGCGAAGTCGCACGTCGAGCGCGGATGTCGCTCACCACGATCTACAAGCGGTACCCGACGCGAGACGAACTCATCGTCGCCGCCCTGCGATGGTGGATGGACACCCATCGCTATGCCGCCTTGACCTCCGACCGCTCCCCGTCGGCCGAGGAATCGATCTACGACGGCCTCATGTGGATCTTCCGGGAGATCTTCGAACCCTGGGAAAAGCACCCGAACATGCTGCAGGCCTACGTGCGGGCCAAGGCCGGCCCGGGCGGTGCCGCGCTCACGCAGCATGGGTTCGACGTCGTCGTGCCCGCCGCATTGGCCGTGCTGAGCAACTGCGACGACCGGTTCGCCGAGGACGTGGGCGTCATCCTGACGGGCATCGTCTATGGAACATTGGGCCAGTTCGCCTCCGGCGCCATCGCGATCACCGACATCGTGCCCACGATCGAACGCACCGTGTACTGGCTCACCAAGGCCCACGAAAACGTCTACGGCGACCGGTAGCCCGAAACCGGTTTCGGCACAGCGTTTTTCGTTCGATGGCTGGTGGCCAGGAGCGGGATCGAACCGCCGACCTTCCGCTTTTCAGGCGGACTTGCACTCGTGCAGAAGTTGTATGCGCTGGTCAGGCTGGACTCGTAGCCGGCATTCAGACCCCTTGGATCAGTTCGTCTGACTCGTTGGCCCCATTTTGGCCCCATGACTTTTCACGCCATCCCGCCGCCGAACACACGCCATCGGCACAGCGCGCACCGCGAAATCTCGCCATCGGCGTTGTGGTCAGGCTTCGCCTCAGCTCAGGACGGATGGATCGCGGCGTATCTCGCGCCGCACCATGGCTGGGAACAAACCAGGAAATGTATTGGTATTGAAGGAGCCCCCGAAGGCCTCGACCACGTCGGGATGCACTGCTTGGCCTCCGCCCAGAGCTTCGATGTGCCAGGCCTGTCGTGCCCTCCACTCGAACGACATCGCACGTAGATACGCTTGGTCGATGTCCTTGGCCACAACGAGGATGCCGTGGTTAGACAGCAGCGCCACACCGGCCGAGCCCATTGCGCCGACCACGTCGCGAGCATTGTCGATCGCGTCCACGGCTCCCCAGTATTCCTTGAGGACGGCAACCTCTCCGGTATAGAAGGCGCTTGTCTGATCGTAGATCGCCGGCACCCTAGCCAGGCCAGCCCAAACAGTTGACCACCTCGGATGGTTATGGACCGCGACGGTCACGTCGGGCCTTGCGCGGTGCAACTCGACGTGCAACGGGATGGCCTGCGTGATGGTCCACGGCCCGTCGAGGCGGGTTCCCTCGGCGTCCATCCGCATCACATCGCTGGCACACACCTCGTCCCACGGCAGGCCGAATGGGTTCACCAGGAATGTTCCATCCTGCTGCTTATACGTAATATGGCCGGCCAGATGGTCGTCATAACCTTCGCGGAACAGCACGCGGGCAAGCAGCGCCAGTTCCTGTGCTGGTGTTAGTTTCAGTGCCGGAGCGAATGGCTGCGGTGGGGTCTGCAACACCAATTTCGACGGCGTGCGGATAGTTGCTGTCATCGGGCCCTCCCTATGTCACCGTGAAACCCTGAGCGCGAATCGGCGGACAGCAATCGGCTCTAATCGCTGATGCCGTAGCGAGTCAGGCCGTAACACTCGATGGCGTTGCCGCGCACGACCTTCCAGGTCTCGTGCTCACTAAGTTCAGCAGCCGCCGCCAGCTTCTCGACGACTTTGGCCGAGTTCGGAAATGTGGAGTCGCCATGGGGGTAATCAACCTCGAACATGATCTGATCTATCCCTACCGCGCCACGGTCCTTCAGACCGATCACGTCATCAAAAATACAGCCGTAAACCCGGCCCTTGATGTAGGAGCTGGGCAGGTCGCGCACGCGGTCGTGCACGTCCGATTCAAACATCTCGCCACGCTCCCACACGTCATCAATACGCTGTAGCAGGAATGGCATCCAGCCGATCTGACCCTCGCTCATTGCGATCTTCAACGTCGGGTGGCGCGCGAGCACGCCGGAAAGTAGCCAGTCGGTAACCGACAGCATAGCGTTACTCCAGATCAGCGCGGCAGTAACGGAAAACGGCGCGTCCGACGACGTGCTCGGCAGCTTGGATGAAGACCCGATGTGCATATTTATGACCGTCTCAGTCTCGTCGCACGCGCGAAAGAGTGGCTCCCAGGCTCCCGAGTGAATGCTGGGGAGGCCCAACGCGTAAGGGGCTTCGGAGAAGGCCACGGCATGGGAGCCCTTGCTCGCGCAACGCTTTACCTCTTCGGCGGCCAGCCCGGCGTCCCACAGCGGGATCACCGTATTTGGAATGAGTCGACCATGCGCTTGTCCCCCGCACCACTCATCGATGATCCAGTCGTTGTAGACCTTTAAACATTCGAGCGCGAGATGCTTATCCTTGCGCTCCAAGAAGGCCTGCCCACAGAACCGAGGCACAGTCGGGAAGCACATCGAGGCCTCGGTGTGGTTGGCGTCCATGTCCGCAAGTCGGGCGGCCTGGTCGTAGCACCCGGGAAGCATCTCGTCATAATTGGTCAACTCGGTGACCGTGCGGCGTTCTTCGCGGGATCTGCCCACATTGGCGTAACCAACCGTAAACGGCCACACCATATCGTCATAGACCCAGATGTCGCACCAGCGCGCGTTTGGCGTGTCTCCCTCGAGGAGGCGGAGTCTACCCGTCGCGTCGACGTCAATGATGCCCTTCTGGCGGACAACGTGGGGCACCCACTCATGGTGCCGACCTGCCATACGCGCGGTCCAGAGGTCTGGCGGCTCGACGACGTGGTCGTCAACGGAGATGATCTTGGGCAGCGATGACATGAGTAGGCCCCCGTCGGATTCTGTGACTGGGACGATACAGGCCGTATCCACGGGTCGCAACGCTCTCACGGGTTCTCGAAGTCATCGGTGCTGTTTGGGGCAGAATCTCGGCGCACGTGCCAAAGACGGTCGCGCCGTTGCACCTGTTCCACAGCTGCCCGCCCAGGTGGATGGTTTGTAGTGACGGACGACGTCGAATTCTGGCTGCCGACGGCCGGAATTACCCTGCGCGGCAAAAGGTCCCGTGGTATCAACGGCCTGCCGACGCGGTGCACGAGATGTTAACCGGAGACCTTCGCCGCGAGTTCCACAACGGATGCTGCAGATGGCGTTTCGTCGGGCCACGTCGTCCCACAGGACCTGCCGGCCCCTACTCGCTTAGCAATCGCCGCAGGATCGAAATCACCCGGACGTTAGCCAGCAGAGCGGCAAGTGCAGTCGCGATGGTGACGACCTGAAGCGGCCAGTAGCCGCGGGCAGCGTTGGCATCGGTCAGAATCGCCACCACAGTCAACACGAACAGCAGCAACAACCGCGTACAGGCCGCCAATAATTCCGTGACTATGGTCCGCCTGTCGGTGGCAGGCAGCCGGTCCACCGCGGTCATCGGCCTCCGCAACATGTTGACCAGGGTGGCGGTGTTGATCAACACAGGGCCGCCCGTCGTCGCTGCGATCGCCGCAGGAACCCGGTTACGTCGAGACAATTCGGGTAAGGCACTTGTTCTGGGATACCTAGGTCGAAACTTCCACCAAAATTACGTCGCGCCTCGGTCGATCCTGCCGCGGAATCGTTGGCAGGTAGAGCATTTCATGCGGTTTCTGCGGGGACGTAGTATCGCCCAGCTAATCACTGAAGCGAGCCAGTAGATCAGTAACCCGATTGCCAGCTGCACGGTTACCCAAACCTGCCTCATCTGCTTTGCCCCCGTGTGACTTGCTATGTGATACACAGTGTATCACATAGCAAGTTCGAGCTGTAACGGGGAGCCGATGCCGCGCGTATCCGTACCTGACTGAGGTTGGGGCATTCTCGTGGAAATCTGGCGTCAGCGCGTTTGCGTTGACCCGACCACGCGAATACCGCGATATGCGAACCCAACCAGATGATGATACAGAGCGTATCATCGAGTCCAAGCATACCTACCCTAACGGCCACCACATCACTGCGGGTTACGGCGTGTGAACCGGCCGACGCGGGATAAGGGTTGAAAAAGGAGTCCGCGATGAACGACACCCCGCGGAGTTCGCGGGAAGGATCCCGCTTCGGGCCCTATGAGCTCAAGCGGAGATTGGGCCGTGGCGGCATGGGCGACGTATACGAGGCCCAGGACACTGCCAGGCGGCGGATGGTCGCGCTGAAGGTGTTACCGCCAGTGTTTAGCCACGACTTGGTGTTTTGCGCACGCTTGCAGCGAGTAGCGCGCATCATCGGTCAACTCGACGAGCCGCACATCGTGCAGATCCACGACTACGGCGAGATCGATGGGCAGCAATTTGTGGACATGCGCTTGGTTGACGGGATCGACTTGGCCAAGCGGCTCAAACGGGTGGGGCCGCTGGCGACATCTCGTGCGGTCACTATCGTGCGTCAGATCGCGTCGGCATTGGACGCGGCCCATGCCGTCGGAATCATCCATGCCGACGTCAAACCCGAGAACATTCTGATCAGTGGCGATGATGTCGCGTACCTAGTTGATTTCGGCATCAGCGACGCAGCACCCCACAAAGGTGTGAGCCGGGTGATAGGAAGCGCCGTTGCGACCTGGAAATACGCAGCGCCAGAGCGATTCACCACCACCGTGGTAAACCACAAAGTCGACATCTATGCGTTGACGTGCGTGCTGTATGAATGCTTGACCGGATCGCCACCATATTGCGCCGATAGCGTCGGGGAATTGATCAGCGCCCACCTAATCGAGCCGGTCCCAGGGCCCAGCCAGTCGCAACAAGCAATCCCACATGCATTCGACGACGTGATCGCGCGCGGTATGGCCAAAGACCCCGCGCAACGCTATGCCAGCGCCGGTGACCTGGCGCTGGCCGCCCACCAGGCACTCAATGCAGCCAACCGCAATGCCGCGACTGAGCGGCCCGAACTAAGCCTGCAACCCGCCGGGACCACGACCGGATCCGAACCGCCGTCCGCCACTCCAGTGCCCTCCAAACGATTAGTGCGTGGATCGCCCCCGATAGCTGACCCGCCGTGCCATCAGCCCAGCGTCGTAGCGCTAGTACCCGAACCGTCATCACCCGCCGCCCCCCTGCAGACGCCGCGAGCCATTCCCCGGTTTGGCCTGAACAGTGGCGGACCCTGTGAATTTCGCATATCCCCGCCAGCACCCGACCCGCCATCGTCAACGCTTCGCAAACCTAGCCGGCGCATACTCCTGGGCGCGGCTGCCGTGGTCGCCTCGCTCGCCCTTACCGGGATGGCTGTCTGGCTGCAGCATTCGTCACACCGGGCACCTACCAATATCGCCGCCCAGAGCACCACACCAGCCGCATCAACGCCGACACCGCAAACCGGGGCCCGACTGCTCAGCCTGCTGCCACCCGGATACCCGCCTGGCACATGCCAACTGCTTACCCCGCCAACCGATGCGGTGGCGTATGTCTCGTGCGGCAACAGCTCGGACCCCGGCGGTCCGACCTCTGCGGCCTACCTACTATTTCCGGATGCAAACTCACTGCGCAGCGCCTTCACCCGAATAGTTCAGGAATCCACCATCATTGAATGCCCAGGGCGAATCCAATCACCCGGTCCATGGCACCGCAACGCCTCCCCGGACAGGACCAGCGGCACGCTGCTTTGCTCGACCCGACAGGCAAACCCAACCGTGGCGTGGACCAATGACGCCGAATTGTTGATCGGCCTCGTCACAGTAGAACCAACCGGACCCACCATCGAGCAGCTATACGCGTGGTGGATGTCCCACTCATGACGGTTCGGCCGCAGCATCACGGCGTCGGCCAAGCGATCTGAAGTTAGATGGATCAATGGTCGACACCAGGCATTCGAAGTTGCTGCGGCCGGCATGGCGCTTGCACGGCTACACGCCGCTAAGTCCGCTACGCATTCCGCCCCGAAATCGGCAGCGGTGTGATACAGTCTGTATCGCGTGAGCCTCAGGCCCACTGGGTGATACAGCCGCAAGGAGCCAAGACGGTGAAGATCTGCTCTCCGACCAGAACTACCGCAATCGCCACTGCTGCCTTCGCTGCCGCAGGATTCTTCGGCATCGACAGCGCTTCGACCGCTTCTGCCGACCTGACCACTGACGCGGGTACGTCCGGATTGGGCACCCAGGCGACCCTGATCAACGGCGACGTCGTTCAGGGGTGGACTGTCAGCGACCTTAAGTCAAGCACCGACGCCATCCCCTATCTGGTACAGGGC
>NZ_MBEM01000260.1:0-843 GCF_001954045.1 Mycobacterium sp. SP-6446
GGGTGGATTCAAGGTTTGGTTGCAACAGGGGTTTGTGGTGGGGCTGACAGTAGTCGATCGAGGATTTGGGCGGGGCTGTCCCAGTCGAAGCGTTTGCGGGGTCGGTTGTTGAGTTCGACGGCAACCTCATCGAGGTAGGCCGCCGAGTGCACCGATAGGTCGGTGCCTTTCGGGAAATATTGGCGGAGAAGCCCGTTGGTGTTCTCGTTAGAGCCGCGTTGCCACGGTGAGTGGGGGTCGCAAAAGTAGATATCGATGCCGGTGTCGATGCTGATACGGGCATGAGCGGCCATCTCAAGGCCTTGGTCCCAAGTCAGGGTCTTGCGGAGGTTCTCTGGGAAGGCTTTGATTTTGGCGATCATGGCTTGAGCGACGGCATCGGCGCTGCGGCCCTGCGGTAGGTGCAGCAGCTGCACGAATCCGGTGCTGCGCTCGACCAGAGTGCCTATCTGTGAGGCCTGGTTTTTGCCGATGATCAGATCGCCTTCCCAGTGCCCAGGCACGGCGCGGTCCTCGGCCTCGGCGGGGCGCTCACTGATGTTGATCATGCCCGGGATGTGGCGGTGTTCGGTGGCGGTGCGTCGTGTTCTGGGTTTGCGCAACGCCCGCCCAGTGCGCAAACAGCGGTGCAGCTCGCGGCGCAGTTCGCCACGTCCTTGCACGTAAAGCGCCTTGTAGATGGTCTCGTGGGACACCTGCATCTCCGGGCGATCAGGATAGGTTTTGGCCAACACCCCCGCGATTTGCTCGGGGCTGTAGTTCTTGACCAACAACGCTTCCACTTCGGCACGAAGCTCGCCGCAGCGCCCTAGCTTGCCGGTCTTGGGACGACGCGCCCGCGCC
>NZ_MBEM01000261.1:0-534 GCF_001954045.1 Mycobacterium sp. SP-6446
CCATCGATGTGGCCGCCCAACAACTGTTCGGGCGCCGCATAGGCTGCTGTACCGACCGTCATATTTGTCTGTGTGAGACCACTGATCTCGTCCCGATTGCGTGCAATACCGAAGTCGGTCAGCAGCGTTCGGGTACGGCCCTGGTCGTCAGGGCTGGTGATCATTATGTTGGACGGTTTGACGTCGCGGTGCAGCAGTCCATGATGATGCGCGTCGTCAAGGGCATCGGCGATCGCAGCGACAATTTCAGCCACCCATTGGGCGGGCATGCCCGCGACATAGCGCTCGGCCAGCAAGCGCGCGCAGTCGGCGCCGTCCACATAGTCCATCGACATCCACAGCTGGCCGTCACAGTCGCCGCGGTCATGGACGGAAACAAGGTGCGGATGCCACAGCGACGACGCTAAGTCGGCCTCTCGAATGAACCGCTCTCGAAAACTTGAGTCGGCGGAGACATCGGCGCGCAAAACCTTCAGCGCTTCCAGCCGGGGCAACCGCGGATGTCGAGCCAGGTAGACCTCACCCATCCCGCCG
>NZ_MBEM01000262.1:0-116397 GCF_001954045.1 Mycobacterium sp. SP-6446
TCGTTGTTCACGAAGTCGTAGAGCACTCGGGCGACGCGCAAGTTCCCCACCGACACGCGATCAGTCATGTTTCTCCTCCAAAATGGCCTCATTGGACGCCAGTGGCTACTTCGTCAGCCTACCGGCCGGCAGCCCGAGCGAGCGTAACCGCCTTACCCGCAATCGCAGGTCAGGCGCGCGAACAGCTCCGCCCATGGCGCCGGGGCGGACCTTGAGAACCGCTTTCTGGCAACGCATGTACTGCCGGCCAAGACCGTGAGCCCGCCAGCACGTTAGTGCGCCGGCGGCCGTTCAATCATACGGGCCATGGGCCGCGCCCTTCGCCAGGCGGCCCGCGAACGGTGTCACTGCGCGTCGTTCATGACGCGTCGCGCATACTGCCGACCAGGTCCTCGACCAGATCCTCCATCGCCACCATGGCGACCACGTCACCGCTGCCGCTGGTCACCAGCGCCAGATGGCTGTTGCTGCGCCGCATCCGCGACAGCGCGTCGGCGAGCGGCAACGACGTGGGTACCCGCGGCAGCGGGCGCACCAACGCCAGATCGATCACGGTCTCCGGATCGTCATTGAGCGTCAACACATCCTTGATGTGGAGGTAGCCGATGAATTTTCCGTCGCGCGCCGTGACCGGAAAGCGGGAGTAGCCGGTCTGCGCCAAAGCTCGCTCGACGTCGGCGACCTTTGGCCCCGAGCCCGAAGCGGCCACCGATAGCGCCCGCACGTCGTCTAGGGGTACGGCCACGTCGCCGACCACCCGGCTGCCGATCTGCAGCGCGCGGGTCAGCCTGCTGTGCTCCTCGGGATCCAGCAGGCCCTCGGACACCGATTCGGCGATCATCTCGCTGAGCACGACGGGGGAGACCGCGATGTGCAGCTCGTCCTTGGGCTCCACGCCCAGCGCGCGCAGTATCGCGTTGGCGCATTTGTTGTAGAACACGATGAACGGCCGGGCGGCGCGCACGTACGCCAGGTAGGGCGGGACCAGCAGCATGGCGGTGCGTTCCGGGCCGGCCAGTGCGATGTTTTTGGGCACCATCTCGCCGAGCAGCACGTGCAGCGTCACCACCATCGCCAGCGCGATCGCGAACGAAAGCGTGTGCAGCAGCGTCGCGTTCATGTCGGCGAGGCCGAGCCCCCGCCGCAGCAGGTTCGCGACCGCCGACTCACCGATCCGGCCCAGCAGCAGCGACGCCACAGTGACACCCAACTGGGCGCCGGCCAGCATCGACGACAGCTGTTCACCGGCCCGGATCACGGTGACCGCGCGCGCCTTGCCCTGTTCGGCCAGCGCTTCGAGGCGGTCCCGCCGCGCCGAGATCAGCGAGAATTCCGCGCCCACGAAGAACCCGTTCGCCCCGATCAGCAGGATCGCGAGCACCACTCCGAGTGTGTCGTTCATCAGTGGCCACGCCCCATCGCCGGTTCGGCGCGGCCGCGCAGTTCGGTCAGCTCGAGCAGATCGATGCGGCGGCCGTCCATCCGCACCACGGTCGCGCGCCAGGGCATCGACGCGTCAGGCAGGCCGTCCGGGTCCAACGCGGTCAGCTCGACCGTTTCCCCGGCCACCGGGATATGGCCGATTTCGCGAAGCACCAAACCGCCGATGGTCTCGTATGGCCCCTCGGGTGCGCGATACCCGATCGCGGCGGCCACTTCGTCGATGCGCAGCAAACCCGACACCCGCCAACCGCCACCGGCGGCGTACACGTCGGGCGTGGCGTCGTCGTGTTCGTCGCGGACGTCGCCCACGATCTCCTCGATCAGGTCCTCGACGGTCACCATGCCCGCGGTGCCGCCGTATTCGTCGACGACCATCGCGGTCTGCAGGGGATTGGCGCGGATCTCGGCCATCACCGCGTCGCCGTCCAGCGTCGACGGGACCACCGGGACCGGCTGCGCGACCGTCGCCAGCGGCGTGCTCGCCCGATGGGCCCGCGGAATCTTGAAGACCTGCTTGACGTGCACGATCCCGACGGTCTCGTCGAGATCGCCGGCGACGATCGGGAACCGGGAGAACCCCGACTCCGCGGCCGCGGCGACCAGGTCGCTGAGCGTGTCGTCGGTCTGCAGCGCCACGATCTTGGACCGCGGCGTCATCAGCTCCTCGGCGGTGAGCGCGCCGAACTGCAGCGAGCGGCGTACCAGCGCGGCGGTGGCCGGGTCCAGCGAGCCGCTGCGGGCCGAGCTGCGCACCAGCGACACCAGCTCCTGCGGCGAGCGGGCGGAGCGCAGCTCCTCGGCCGGCTCGATGCCCAGCTCGCGCACGATCCAGTTCGCCGCGCCGTTCATCAGCCGGATCGCCGGGGTGAGCAGCAGCGAGAACAGCAGCTGGACGGCGACGACGGCGCGCGCGGTCGTCAGGGGCCGCGCCACCGCGAGGTATTTGGGAACCAGCTCGCCGAACACCATCGACACCGACGTCACGATCACCAACACCAGAAACGCCATGATCGCGTCGCCCACCCGGTCGGCAATCCCCATCGCGTCGAACCACGGATGCGGCAGATCGGCGACCATGGGTTCGGTCAGGTAGCCGGTCACCAGCGTGGTGATCGAAATGCCGATCTGAGCACCCGAGAGCTGGAACGACAGCCTGTTCTGGGCGCGTTGGATCAGGCGGTCGCGGCGGCCACCGCGGCGCGCGTTGGCCTCAACGGTCGCGCGGTCCAGCGCGGTCAGGGAGAATTCGGCGGCGACAAACACGCCGTTGCCGAAGATGAGCACCGCGATGGCCAGCACGCTGACGACGGTGACGGTGAGGTTCATGGCGGAGCTCGGTTATCGGGATGACGTCGCCGGTCTGGCCCGGGCAGCGGTAGGGAGTCGCCGCCCCGCCCGGAAGGCCCCCGACTCCAACGGGGCCTCGACGGGTGCCTGCGGCACGTCATCCCTCTCGCTCTAGTACGGTTCCGGGCCGCGCTTCGCTTTGCTGCGGCCCGCAAAGTTCCAGGATTCACATGGTAGCGAAGGCGGCGGCGTCACCAGCCCAGCGGCAGCGGGTGTCCCTCGGCGAATCCGGCGGCGGATTGCACGCCGACGACGGCCCGTTCGTGCAGCTCCGCCAGGTTCGAGGCGCCGACGTACGTGCAGGTGCTGCGCACGCCCGAGGTGATGTGGTCGATCAGGTCCTCGACACCGCCGCGGTCGGGGTCCAGGCCCATTCGCGACGTCGAGATGCCTTCCTCGAACAACGCCTTGCGGGCGCGATCGAACTCGGTGTCGGCGGCGGCGCGGGCCACCACCGCCCGCTTGGACGCCATCCCGTAGCTCTCCTTGTACGGCTGCTCGTCGCGATCGCGCATCAGGTCGCCGGGCGACTCGTAGGTTCCGGCGAACCACGAGCCGATCATGACGTTCGACGCCCCGGCGGCCAGCGCCAGCGCCACGTCCCGCGGATGCCGGATCCCGCCGTCAGCCCACACGTGCCCACCGAGTTGCCTTGCCGCAGCGGCGCATTCGAGCACCGCGGAGAACTGCGGCCGGCCGACCCCGGTCATCATCCGGGTCGTGCACATGGCCCCCGGGCCGACACCGACCTTGACGATGTTCGCTCCCGCGCTCAGCAGATCCCGGGTGCCCTCCGCCGACACGACGTTGCCCGCGGCCAGCGGAACACCCAAGTCCAGCGATGCCACCAGCTTGATCGCCTCCAGCGTCTTGACCTGATGCCCGTGCGCGGTATCGATGACCAGCACGTCGACGCCGGCCTCGACGAGGGAGCGGGCCTTGGCCCCCACATCGCCGCTGATGCCCACGGCCGCGCCGATGCGCAGCCGCCCGGCCGCGTCGGTGGCTGGGGTGTACAGGCCGGTTCGCAGCGCCCCGGTGCGGGTGAGCACCCCCGCCAGCGTGTCGTCCGGGTTGGTCACCAGCGCGACCTCGATCGGGGCGTGCTCGAGCAGATCGAAGATTTTGCGCGGGTCGGTTCCGATCGGGGCGCTGACGAAGTCACGGGTGGCGACGTCGCGCACCCGGGTGAAGCGGTCGATGCCGTGGCATGACGATTCGGTCACCAGACCGATGGGCCGCCCCTCGAAGACCACCACGGCCACGCCGTGCGCGCGCTTGTGGATCAGCGCGACCGCGTCGGACACCGAATCGTCGGGCGCCAGCATCACCGGGGTGTCCAGGACGAGGTCGCGGCTCTTGACGAATTCCACCGTCTGTTGCACCGCGGTGATCGGAAGGTCTTGCGGCAGAACCACAATGCCGCCGCGCCGGGCAACGGTCTCGGCCATCCGCCGCCCGGCGACGGCGGTCATGTTGGAGACCACCACCGGGATGGTGGTGCCGGAGCCGTCGCCGGTGGACAGATCGACGTCGAACCGCGACGCCACGTCGGAACTGTTCGGCACGATGAAGACGTCGTTGTAGGTCAGGTCGTACCCGGGTCGGTGCCCGTCCAGAAATCTCATCGCTCTCGCCCCACCGTCTGCAGCCCCCGCTAGGCCATGTTAGTTGGCGCGGGCTAGGCGGGTACTTCGCTGCGGTCACCGCTCCACAGGGTGTGGAACTTCTTGCCGGGGTCCTCGTCGATGCGGCCGTAGGTGTGCGCTCCGAAGAAATCGCGCAGGCCCTGGGTCAGGGCGGCCGGCAGCCGCTCGGTGCGTAGCGCGTCGTAATACGACAGCGCCGAGGAGAACCCCGGGATCGGGATGCCCAACTGCGTGGCGGTAGCCACCACGCGGCGCCAGCCGTCGATCGCGGCCTCGATGGCGCTGCGGAAATACGGCGCCACGATCAGGGTGGGCAGTTCGGGATCGGAGTCGTACGCCTCCTTGATCCGGTTGAGGAACTTGGCCCGGATGATGCAGCCGCCGCGCCAGATGGTCGCGAGATCGCCGGGCGTGATGCCCCAGTCGTATTCGGCGCTGCCGGCCTGAATCTGGTTGAAGCCCTGCGCATAAGCGATGATCTTCGACGCGTACAACGCCTGGCGGACGTCCTCGACGAATTGCTTTGCATCGCTTGGTTTTTCGCCGAGCTGGCCCGACGCCAGCCCGGTGGTGGCCTTGCGCTGGGTCACCGAACCCGACAGCGCGCGGGCAAACACCGCCTCGGCGATCCCGGTGACCGGCACACCGAGATCCAGCGCCGACTTCACCGTCCAGCGTCCGGTGCCCTTCTGCTCGGCCTCGTCGAGGATCACGTCGACGAGCGGCTTGCCGGTCTTGGCGTCGTTTTGGCGCAGCACCTTCGCGGTGATCTCGACCAGGAAGCTGTCCAGGTCGCCGGAGTTCCACTCGTCGAACACGTCGGCGATCTCGTCGGCGGTCTTGCCGAGCCCGTCGCGCAGCAGCTGGTAGGCCTCGCCGATCAATTGCATGTCGGAGTACTCGATGCCGTTGTGCACCATCTTCACGAAGTGCCCGGCGCCGTCGGGCCCGATGTGGGTGCAGCACGGCACGCCGTCGACGTGCGCGGAGATCTCCTCGAGCAGGGGGCCCAGCGACGTGTAGGACTCAGCCGGCCCGCCCGGCATGATCGACGGCCCGTTCAGCGCGCCCTCTTCGCCGCCGGAAATGCCGGCGCCGACGAAGTGCAGCCCACGTTCGCGCATCGCCTTCTCCCGGCGAATAGTGTCGGTGTAGAGCGCATTGCCACCGTCGATGATGATGTCGCCCTGTTCCATGGCGTCGGCGAGCTGATCGATGACGGCGTCGGTGGGGTCGCCCGCCTTGACCATGATCAGCACGCGGCGCGGCTTCTCGAGCGCGTCAAGGAATTCCTCGATGGTCTCCGATCGCACGAACTTGCCCTCGTCGCCGTGCTCGGAGAGCAGCGCGTCGGTCTTGGCGACGGATCGGTTGTGCAGTGCCACCGTATAGCCGTGCCGGGCGAAATTGCGGGCGATGTTCGAGCCCATGACGGCCAGGCCGGTGACGCCGATCTGCGCGGTGCCGGTCTTGGAATTCGGCTGGGAATCCGACGAACTCATGTCTTGCCTTTCAGTTAGGCCGCTCCGGTTGGAGAACACTGTGGCACAGCGGAGTGGTCGTCCTCCAAGGGGTTTCGCTTCGCGGTGCGCTAGAGGTTGAACAGCCGCTGCAGCTCGGTGAGCCACGGTACGGCCAGCGCGATGGTGGGCACCACCAGAATGGCCGCCGCGGTCAGGTATGCGGCCGCCGACAGCGCGAGGCTGTTGCCGCGCCCGGCGAGCCGGCGGACCCGCACCACCGTGCTGGGACCGCTCGCGGCCAGCGCGCCCGACGGCGCTAGGCCGGACGCGCAGGCGACCAGCGCGCGGGCCAGGGGAGTGCGCCCGGTGGCGCGCACCGCGGCGTCGTCGGCCAGGAGCTCAACGAGCAGTTGCACGGCCCGAAGCGCGTTGGCGCTGCGGACCAGCCGCGGGAAGGCGGCGTGCACCGCGGTGAAGGCTTCCAGGACGAGGTCGTGCCGGGCCCGCAGATGGGCCCGTTCGTGGGTGAGGATGGCGGCGACTTCGGTGTCGGCGAGCGTGTTCAGCGTTCCCTCGCTCACCACCACGCGGCTGCGCACGCCCGGCAGGCAGTAGGCGAGCGGCTGGGGCACGTCCAAGACGCGAAGGTCACGGGCCCACGCGCACGCCTCGGCCAGCGCCGCATCGTGTCCCACGCCGACCAGGTCGACCACCATGCGGTGGTGCGCACGCCGTCGCCGGTTGGCGATGGCCACCCGTGCCATCGAGATCATCAATCGGACACCGACCAGCACGGTCAACGCGAAGACGGCGATGTATGCGGTCCACAGCGGCCAGCCAAGCCGGCCCTCGGCACCGATGACGCTGGCCGTGGGCCGCCCGTCCGGGCCGGGCATGAGCACCCGCGTGGCGATCGCGATGCCGGCGCTGAAAGCCGAGAGCACCGCGGCCAGCGCGATGGCCTGCCACAGCACCATCGCGGCCCGGGGAGCGCGCAGCGGCCACGTCGCGCGTGCCAACAATGCCGGCGCCGGGCCGACCAGCAGCACCGCGAGGAGGGTGAAGGCCGCCGCGGACACGCTGCTAGTCTCCCTTACTCCTCAGCGGTAGCGCCAGCCGCTGGCGTTTTGCGTTGGCTTGCTTCCAATTCGGCGAGCGCCCGCCGCAGCGCGTCCGCCTCGTCGGCGCCGACGCGTTCGACGAAGTGCACCAGCGCGGCGTGTCGGTCGCCGGAGTCCTCAGCCTGGGCCAGGGCATCGACCATCAGCCCCGCGACCAGCTCGTCGCGGCCGTGCACGGGCGCGTACCGGTGCGCCCGGTCGTCGCGGATCTGCGACACCAGATTCTTTTTAGCCAGCCGTTGCAGCACGGTCATGATCGTTGTGTAAGCGAGGTCGCGTCGCGCCGACAACGCTTCGTGGACCTGCCGAACGGTCTGGGGTTCCGCCGTGGACCACAGATGGTCCATGACGGCGCGTTCCAGATCCCCGAGCCGTGTCAGTTTGGCCATAGTTCGTCATCTCCTGAGCGTCGCACCAAGCGTACTCCTTGTTTACTACCGACTGTCGTATCGAATGCTGGGCAATCTCTGTGACCACCTCCGGGCCCCGCCGGCGCGGGCGCGGACGCTACAAACCACCCTTGCAATATTAGGGCAGCCTTGCCTATGCTGAGTCCGGTCGAGAGACAACGGACCGCGGCAGAGTCCTGAGGGCTGCAGTGACCCCCGGTCCGTCCAACTCGATCGGCGAGCCCCGTGCCTTTAGCGCACGGGGCTCGCCTGTTTCGGCGCTCGCCGCCGCGGCCTCGCGCCGGCCGGGTTGGCCATGGTGTAGACACATGAGCGTGCCACCGCCGCCCGACGCGAGCGTCCCGCCCGATTTCACGGCCCCGTTCGACAGCGAAATAGGGCTGCAATTCACCGAACTCAGCCCCGACGGGGCCCGGGCGCAGCTTGAGGTCACGCCGAAGCTGCTGCAGCCGATGGGCCTCGTGCACGGCGGTGTGTACTGCTCGATGGTCGAGAGCATGGCCAGCGTCGCGGCGTACACCTGGCTCGCCACGCGCGGCGGCGGGAATGTCGTCGGGGTCAACAACAACACCGATTTCTTGCGGTCCATCGGCTCGGGGATGGTCTACGGCGCCGCGGACCCGATCCACCGCGGCCGGCGTCAGCAGCTGTGGCTGGTCACCATCACCGACGCGGACGGCCGGGTGGTCGCCCGGGGTCAGGTGCGGCTGCAAAACCTTGTGGACACGTAATACCTTGCGCTACAACGGATTCCGGGTGGTGCGAGCGGGCTAACTAGCCCGCCGCGCGGCCTCGGCCGGGGCGCGGGCCTCGGCCGCCAATTCGGCGAGCTGTTCGAGCCGTGTTCGCGCGAACGCCTGCTGGTCGGTGATCGTCAGCTGGCCGCGCCGGGTGCTCAGGAAGGTCACCGTCCACGACAGCAGCGTGGTGATCTTCGTCTTGAACCCGATCAGGTACACCAGGTGCAGCACCAACCAGATCAGCCAGGCGATGAAACCACTGAACTCCAGCGGGCCGATCTTGGCGACCGCGGAGAACCGCGACACCGTCGCCATCGAGCCCTTGTCGAAGTATTGGAACGGCTCCCGCTCCGCCGGGTCGGCGCCGGCGAGCTCGGCCTTGATCGTGTTGGCGACGTACTTGGCGCCCTGGATGGCGCCCTGGGCCACGCCTGGCACGCCCTCGACGGCGGCCATATCGCCGACGACGAACACGTTCGGGTAGCCGGGGATGGACAGGTCGGGCAGCACTTTCACCCGTCCGGCCCGGTCCAGTTCTGCCGGCGACTGCTCGGCGAGATCCCTGCCCAGGCGGCTGGCCTGCACGCCCGCGGACCAGACCTTGCACGCCGACTCGATGCGCCGCACGGTGCCATCGGAGTCCTTGACCGTGATGCCGTTGCGGTCCACGTCGGTGACCATGGCGCCCAGCTGGATTTCGACGCCCATCTTCTCCAGTCGCGCGGCCGCACGCTCGCCCAGCTTTTCGCCCATCGGCGGCAACACCGCGGGGGCGGCGTCGAGCAGGATCACCCGCGCCCGCGTCGAATCGATATGCCGGAACGATCCTCGCATGGTGTGTTGCGCCAATTCGGCGATCTGCCCAGCCATTTCGACGCCCGTGGGCCCGGCCCCGACGACGGTGAACGTCAGCAGCTTCCTGCGGCGCTCGGGATCGCTCGACCGTTCCGCCTGTTCGAACGCGCTGAGGATCCGGCCGCGCAGCTCCAGCGCGTCGTCGATCGACTTCATGCCGGGCGCGAACTCCGCGAAGTGGTCGTTGCCGAAGTAGGACTGACCGGCCCCGGCGGCCACGATCAGGCTGTCGTAGGGGGTTTCGTAGGTGTGGCCCAGCAACTCCGACACGACGCACTGGTTGGCCAGGTCGATGTGGGTGACGTTGCCGAGCAGGACCTGGACGTTGCGCTGGTTGCGCAACACCACCCGAGTCGGCGGGGCGATTTCCCCCTCGGAAATGATCCCGGTGGCGACTTGGTACAGCAACGGCTGGAACAGGTGGTGGGTGGTGCGGGCGATCAGTTTGATGTCGACGTCGGCCCGCTTGAGCTTCTTTGCCGCATTGAGTCCGCCGAACCCTGATCCGATGATGACGACGCGATGCCGACGCTTCGGTTCAGCTGTACCTTCTGGCTGCGGGCTCATGTATCCGTTGCTCCTGCCGGGGCTCCTTGATGCGCGAATTCAGTTAGCTACCACGCTAGTCAAGCCGCCACCCGGAAACCCAGATCGTAAGCCTGTGTAATGAACCACACCGGCGGTATTACCGCTGGTCGCCGAACGTGATCCGCGTCATGCCCCGCCGCTCGCGGCGGTCCCGGCTACAGGCCGACCAATGGCCGCAGCGCCTCGCCGGCCGCGGCGATGATGCCGGGTGTGTAGAAGGGCATGTTGATGATCACCCCGTCGACACCGGCGTCCAAGATCTTGGTCTTGATTTGGTCGGCGACCGAGTCGACGCTGCCGACGACCATGCGCTGGGTCATCTCCGCGGGGATCTGGTCGGCCTTGAAATTCTCGTCGACGACCGCCGTGGTGAGGGTGCTGGTTTCCAGCGTGGCCGGATCGCGGCCGATCTCCTCGCAGCGCTCCCGAACCACCCGCACCTTGGCCGGCAGCTCGTCGAACCCGGCGATGATGTTGAGGTGGTCGAAGTGCCGAGCCGCGAGCGGGATCGTCTTCTTCTCGCCGCTGCCGCCGATCATCAGCGGAATGTGTTCGCGGAAGCGAGGATTGGCCATCGCCTGGTCGGTGTGATACCACTTGCCGGAAAAGGTCGGCCGTTCGCCCTTGATCATCGGCAGGATGATCTGCAGCGCCTCGTCGAGCCGGTTGAACCGGTCGGTGAAGTTGCCGAATTCGAAACCCAGCTGATTGTGCTCGAGCTCGAACCAACCGGTCCCGATGCCCAGGATCGCCCGGCCCTGGCTCACCACGTCGAGCGTGGTGATGATTTTGGCCAGCAGCGTCGGATTGCGATACGTGTTGCCGGTTACCAAGGTGCCCAGTTGCACCCGTTCGGTCGCGGTGGCGAGCGCACCCAACGCGGTGTACGCCTCCAGCATCGGCTGGTCGGGATCGCCCAGCATGGGCAGTTGGTAGAAGTGGTCCATCACGAAAACCGAGTCGAAACCAGCCGATTCGGCCTCGCGGGCCTGAGCCAGAACAGTGGGGAAGAGTTTGTCTACCCCGGTGCCGTAAGAGAAATTGGGAATCTGCAGACCGAGTCGAATAGCCACGCGCTCTACCGTAGTGCGGCGCCGCGTGACGGGATACGGCTCTTATTCAGCCTCAGGCGAAACTGGCCAGCGCCCCGTGGCTGACGTGCAGCGTCTGGCCGGTGATGTGGCGAGCCGCCGAGGTGGTGAGGAACAGCGCCAAGCGGGCGACCTCCGTCGCGACCGACGGCGGGGTGCGCGAAAGGCCGTCGTAGCCGGCCTGGGCGCTTCGCCCGCTGGCCACCACGTTGATGGTGATCCCCCGAGTGCCGAAGATCTCGGCCTGGCCGGCAGCCCAATTCGAAAGGGCCGCTTTGATTCCGGAGTCGACGCTGCCCGCGGGCGGGTTTTCCGCAACCACGCCGATGATGGAGCCACCGGAGCGCAGGTGATCGCCCACGGCCTGCACGGTCAGCACCGCCGAAAGCACCGTCGCGTCAAGCGCGCTGCGCCACGCCCGGGCCGTGTCGGACATCGAATAGGTGCGCGGGTCGCCGCCGTCCCAGCCGGGAGCCGGCACGTGGACGATGGTGTCGAGATGATGGGGGAACAGGCCACGCGCCTCTTCGAGACTGGCCGGGTCGGTGGTGTCGCAGACGATCGCGTCCACGTCGAGCTCTTTGGCGGCGATTTCGAGGTCGCTGCGCCGCGCGCCCACGAGGGTCACCTTGTGACCGTCATCGCGGAAGCCCTCGGCCACTGTGCGCCCCAGCTCCGTGTCCCCGCCGGTGACCAGCACTTCCACAGCCATGACCTCCTCATGTTCAACGTTGAACCCCGACGTTGCGGCGTCGATTTCCATCGATGTTACTGGACAGTAGCTATACGGCGAAATTCCAGGCGGCGCGCCGCGCGAATCATTTGAATAACTATTCGGTCGCCACGTTTTTGCGACGATTTAGGCCCCAATCAGGCCGCATCCACGGCGGGTTAGGGTTCATCCATGCGCCGGGTCCAGGCCGTTGGGCTATCCGCGATGCTGCTGACCGCCCTCGTGTCCTGCGGCTCCAAGCCACCCTCGTCGTCACCGTCCGGGCCGCCGCAGACCTCCGGATCAATCGTGGTCTTCGCGGCGGCCTCGCTGAAATCCGCGTTCACCCAACTCGGAGAGCGGTTCAAGACCGAGAATCCGGGCGGCGGCGTCGAGTTCGAATTCGGGGGCTCCTCGGAGCTCGCGACCCAGCTGACTCAGGGCGCGACCGGCGACGTCTTCGCGTCCGCCGACACCGCGCAGATGGACGTCGTCTCCAGGGCCGGGCTGTTGGCCACCAGCGCGACGAACTTCGCCTCCAACACACTGGTGATCGTCACCGCGCCGGGCAACCCGAAAAACATCGTCGCCTTCGCCGACCTTGCCAAACCCGGCCTCAGCGTGGTGATCTGCCAACAGCCGGTGCCCTGCGGATCGGCGACCCAGCGCGTCGAGGACACCACCCGGGTGCGCCTGAACCCGGTCAGCGAGGAGCTCAGCGTGACCGACGTCCTCAACAAGGTCACCAGCGGGCAGGCCGACGCGGGGCTGGTCTACGTCACCGACGCGCACAGCGCCGGAAACAAGGTGACGACCGTCAACTTTCCCGAGGCCGCGGGCGCCGTCAACGTCTATCCGATCGGGGTGCTGAAGAAGGCGCCAAAGCCGGTCCTGGCGCAGAAGTTCGTGACTTTGGTGACCTCCGGCGCGGGTCAGCAGATCCTGGCCCAGTCGGGCTTCGCCAAGCCCTGACAGCCGCTCATGCATCGTCCGACGGATCTGCCCCGCTGGGTGTACATCCCCGCCGCCGCGGGGATCGTCTTCGTAGCATTGCCGCTGCTGTCGATCGCGATCGAGGTCGACTGGCCGAATTTCTGGTCGCTGATCACCAGCCCGTCGTCGCGGACCGCGCTACTGCTGAGCCTGGAGACCGCCTCCGCCAGCACCGCGCTGTGCGTGCTGCTCGGAGTGCCCATGGCGCTGGTGCTGGCGCGCGGCACCGGGCGGCTCGTGCGGCTGCTGCGGCCGCTGATCCTGGTCCCGCTGGTGTTGCCGCCGGTGGTTGGTGGCATCGCATTGCTGTATGCGTTCGGCAGGCTCGGGTTGGTGGGGCGGTACTTGGAGGCGGCCGGCGTCAGCATCGCGTTCAGCACCACCGCCGTGGTGCTGGCGCAGACCTTCGTCTCGCTGCCGTTTCTGGTGATCTCGCTCGAGGGCGCCGCGCGCACCGCGGGAGCCGACTACGAGGTGGTCGCGGCGACGCTGGGGGCGCGGCCCAGCACCGTCTGGTGGCGGGTCACCTTGCCGCTGCTGCTGCCGGGCATGGTGTCGGGCGCGGTGCTGGCGTTCGCCCGCTCGCTGGGGGAGTTCGGCGCGACGCTGACTTTCGCCGGGTCGCGGCAGGGGGTGACTCGCACGCTGCCGCTTGAGATTTACCTGCAGCGGGTCAGCGACGCCAACGCGGCGGTGGCGTTGTCGATCCTGCTCGTGGTGCTGGCCTCGCTGGTGGTGCTCGGCCTGGGGGCGCGCAGGCTGACCGGGAACCCGATTGGGATTGGGGCGAGGTAGCCGGCGATGAGCGAGTTGCAGCTTCGCGCGGTTGTGGCCAATCGGCTGCTGGGCGTGGAGTTTTCGGTGTCCGCGGGTGAGGTGCTCGCGGTGCTGGGGCCGAACGGCGCCGGGAAGTCGACCGCTCTGCACGTCATCGCCGGGCTGGTGCGACCCGACGAGGGCGTGGTGCGCCTGGGGGATCGGGTATTGACCGACACGTCGTCCGGTCTCAACGTGGCGACCCACGATCGCCGGGTTGGGCTGCTGCTGCAGGACCCGTTGCTGTTCCCTCACATGAGCGTCGCCGCCAACGTCGCCTTCGGACCGCACAGCCGTCGCAGCATTCGTGGCATGTCGCGTTCCGTTCGCGCCGGACGGCGCGAGACCGCGCTGCGCTGGCTGCGCGAGGTGGACGCCGAGGGGCTCGCCGACCGGAAACCGCGGCAACTGTCCGGCGGCCAGGCCCAGCGGGTCGCGATCGCCCGGGCGTTGGCGGCCGAGCCCGACGTGCTGCTGCTGGACGAGCCGCTCACCGGGCTGGACGTCGGCGCGGCCGCGGCCATCCGCGCGGTGCTGCGCAACGTCGTCACCCGCGGCGCCTGCGCCGTGGTCCTGATAACGCATGACCTGCTCGACGTGCTGACCCTGGCCGATCGGGTGCTGGTGCTGGAGTCCGGGAAGATCGCCGAGATCGGCTCGGTGGCCGAGGTGCTGGCCGCGCCGCGCAGCAATTTCGGCGCCCGCATCGCGGGGATCAATCTGGTCAACGGGACGATCGAAGAAGACGGCGCGCTGCGTGCTCGCTCCGGCGACCACTGGCACGGGATTCCCGCCCACGCCCTCGGCGTCGGGCGGGACGCCATCGCGGTGTTCCCGCCGACGGCGGTGGCCGTCTATCGCGACCGGCCGCACGGCAGCCCGCGCAACTGCATCGAGCTGACCGTCGCGGAGCTGGGAGTCCGCGGTTCCGCGGTCTTGGTGCGCGCCGGTGAGCAGGCCGACGGCGCGCCGGGCCTGGCCGCGGAGATCACCGTCGACGCCGCGTCGGAGCTGCGGCTGGCGCCGGGCCAGCGGGTGTGGTTTTCGGTCAAGGCGCATGAAGTGGCGCTGTATCCGGCGGCGCAACGCCACGCTGATTCGTGACAGGCGGGCGAACTCCACGGATGCGAAACCGGTTGCACATCGGCAACATCGGGAGCACCGGATCGCATCGTCCGCAAGGCACCCTTGCGTCACAGCCGTAACACGGTAGTTTCGTGGCCATGGATCAGGTGGACCCGAACTCGACACGTCGCAAAGCACTGTGGGCGACGCTGGCGATCGCCACGGTGACCAGTGCCAGCGCCGTCACCATCGCGTTACCGGCGTCGTCACACGCCGATCCCGAGACCCCGACGCCGGTCCCGGCAACCACGACCGCCGCACCGCCGCCGGCGGGAGCTCCGGCTCCGAACGCGCAACCGGCGCCGAATGCCCAACCCGCGCCGGGCGATCCCAACGCCGTGCCGCCGCCGCCCGTCGATCCGAACGCCCCGCCACCCCCGGACCCGAACGCCGGGCGCCTCGGCAATGCCGTCGGCGGATTCAGCTTCGTGCTGCCCCCCGGCTGGGTGGAGTCGGACGCGTCGCACCTCGACTACGGCTCGGAGCTGCTGAGCAAGACGATCGGCAACCCGCCGGCGCCGAACCAGGCGCCACCGGTCGCCAACGACACCCGCATCGTCATGGGCCGGCTGGACCAAAAGCTTTACGCCAGCGCCGAACCCAACAATGCCAAGGCCGCCGTCCGGCTGGGCTCCGACATGGGTGAGTTCTTCATGCCGTATCCGGGCACGCGGATCAACCAGGCGACGGCGCCGCTGACCGGCGCCAACGGGCTCACCGGAAGCGCGTCGTACTACGAAGTGAAGTTCAGCGATCCGAGCAAGCCGAACGGCCAGATCTGGACCGGGGTCATGGGGTCAGCTACCGCGAGCCCGCCGCAACGCTGGTTCGTGGTGTGGCTCGGCACCTCGAATGACCCGGTGGACACGAACGCGGCAACGGCGCTCGCGCAGTCGATACAGCCCTGGACGCCACCGCCGGCCGCGCCCGCGCCGGGAGCGCCCGCGCCCGCACCCGGAGCACCGGCCCCCGCGCCGGCTCCAGGCGCACCCGCGCCGGCCGCGCCGCCGGCCCAGGCGCCCGCGGGAGAGGCCACTCCCACGCCGGCGCCGCAGCAGACCGAATCCGCCTGACCCGGTTAACGTCGCGCTGCGCATTTGTCGTAGCCGGTAGTCGTGGGGCCGCGGCATCTCTCGTTTTCGCCTGGAGGATTACCCAAGTCAACTCGGCAATCGCTACAGCCCTGGGGTTGGCCGGAGCCGCACCGGGGTACCCGTCGAGCGTCCCCGCTAATCAATACCTGAAGGAGCCGGCGTGATCCTGCACATCATTTGGATGATCGTCATTGGTCTCGTTGTCGGCGCAATTGCGCGACTAATCGTGCCTGGCAGGCAGCCGTTGGGCATAATAGCGACTGCGCTTCTCGGCATCGTTGGATCGTATGTCGGCGGGACGCTGGGAAGCGTGGTTTTCCCACCGCACAAGTTTACGATTACCCCCCCGATCCATCACTCGTTTTTGGGCGCGATAGTCGGCGCGGTGATCTTGTTGTTGATCTACAAATTCGCGACGTCACGCACGAAAACTTTGTAGGCGCGCCAAACCTGTCATTTTTAGCGTTTCCTAATCGGCGGCACGAGGCAGCAAGATGAACTGATGGCCGCGGCGGCAACCACGACGATGCGCGCGTGGCGAGTGCGTCGGCCCGGACCGATGGAAACCGGTCCGCTCGAGCAGGTCACCGCCGACGTGCCACGCCCCGAGCCCTCCGAGTTGCTGGTGGCAGTGCGCGCATGCGGGGTGTGTCGCACCGATCTACACGTCGCCGAGGGTGATCTTCCGGTTCACCGCGAGCACGTGACACCCGGCCACGAGGTGGTGGGGGAGGTGATGGAAGTCGGCTCAGAGGCGGTCGGTGACGGCTTCGAGGTGGGCGACCGGGTAGGGATTGCCTGGCTGCGCCACACCTGCGGCGTCTGCAAGTACTGCCGTCGGGGCGCCGAGAACCTGTGTCCGGAGTCGCGCTATACCGGCTGGGATGCCGACGGGGGGTACGCCGAATTCGCCACGGTCCCTGCGGCTTTCGCACACCACCTGCCGAGCGGCTACAGCGACAGCGAGCTCGCCCCGTTGCTGTGCGCCGGCATCATCGGATATCGCTCCCTGCTGCGCGCCGAGCTACCGCCCGGCGGCCGGCTGGGTATCTACGGCTTCGGCGGCAGCGCCCACATCACCGCGCAAGTCGCGTTGGCGCAAGGCGCCGAGGTGCACGTGATGACGCGCGGAGCCGAGGCGCAGCAGCTGGCGCGCAAGCTCGGGGCGGCGTCGGCCCAAGGCGCGGCCGATCCGCCGCCGGTGCCGCTGGACGCTGCGATCCTGTTCGCCCCGGTCGGCGATCTGGTACCGCCCGCGATGGAGGCGCTCGACCGGGGCGGGACGTTGTCGATCGCCGGGATCCACCTGTCCGACGTTCCGAGCCTGAACTATCAACGACACTTGTTTCAGGAGCGCGAAATCCGGTCGGTCACGTCGAACACCCGGGCCGACGCGCGGGCGTTCCTCGACTTCGCCGCCGGGCATCACATCGAGGTGACCACGCCGGAATACCCGCTGGCACAAGCGGATCGGGCGCTGTCCGATTTGGCCGGCGGACACATCGCCGGCGCCGCCGTGCTGCTGGTGTGACGCGGCCTCAGGTCGACAGATGCCAGACGAGCGCGGCGGCCAGGGCCCCCAGCCCGTTCAGCGACCAATGCAACGCGATCGGCGCGATCAGGCTGCCGCTGCGCCGGCGTAACCAGCTGAAGACGAATCCGGCTGTCGCGGTGGCCAATACGGCCAACGTCACGCCGGCCAGCATCCCGACGAAACCCCCGCCGAACACACGGGTGAAACCGACGTTGCTGCTCGTCAGCCCCAGCGACGTGGCGACGTGCCACAGGCCGAACAGCAGGGAACCCGCCAGCGCGACCCCGCGAAATCCCCAGGCCCGGCTCAACGCGCCGTGCAGCACACCCCGAAACGCCAACTCCTCGGGTATCACGGTTTGCAGCGGAATGATGACCATCGACGCGATCAGCGCGCCCGAGATCGTCGCGTAGTGATTGTTCATGAACATCGGCCGGGTCATCGGCAGCAGCACACCGACCGCGATGACCGACGCGACCACGCCGACCGCGGCCAGCGCATAGCCGAACCCGGACTTCCAATGCTCACGGCCCAGGCCGAGGTCGGCCCAGTCCAGACCGTTGGCGCGCATCAACAACGCCAGCCCGACCGCGGCGGCGGGGACGGTCGCGACGCTCGCCCAGGGGGTGGTGAAGTGCGCGATCAGGTTGGTGAGCACCAGCACCACGACCACCACGGCGATGTCGAGGTGAACCCGGAAGCGGTGCAGCGCCGAAAGCTGCGACACCACCGGATGGGTGTGGGCGGCCGTCGTCGCGTCGGGCATCGGGCAAGTTTACCCGCGGCCCGCGTCGGCCCAGCTCACTTCGACTGCGGCGACTCCCAGGTCCAGTCGGCGATCGCCGGATCGTCCTCGCCGTGCTCGCGGGTGTAGCGGCGGGCGGCGATGCGCGCGTCCACCATGCGCTGACGAAGCACCGCGGAGCGGTTGGCCAGCCCGTCCACGCGGTCGATGACATCCATGACCAGGTGGAAGCGGTCGAGGTCGTTGAGCATCACCATGTCGAACGGTGTCGTGGTGGTGCCCCGCTCCTTGAAACCGCGCACGTGGATGTGGTGGTGGTTAGTGCGGCGGTAACTGAGCCGGTGGATCAGCCACGGGTAACCGTGGTAGGCGAAGATCACCGGCTTGTCGCGGGTGAACAGCGCGTCGAATTCGTTGTCGGGCAAGCCATGTGGGTGCTCGGAGTCCGGCAGCAGGCGCATCAGGTCGACGACGTTGACCACCCGCACGGCCAGGTCGGGCACTTCGCGGCGCAGGATGTCGGCGGCGGCCAGCGTCTCCTGCGTCGGGATGTCGCCGGCGCAGGCGAGCACCACGTCGGGCTCGGCGGTGGCCGTGCTCGCCCACTGCCAGATCCCCAGCCCGCGGGTGCAGTGCGCGATCGCATCGTCCATCGAAAGGTAGCTCAGCGCCGGCTGCTTGCCGGCGACGATGACGTTGATGTAGTCGCGGCTGCGCAGGCAGTGGTCGGCCACCGAGAGGAGCGTGTTGGCGTCCGGCGGCAGGTAGACCCGGACGATCTCGGCGCGCTTGTTGGCGACCAGGTCGATGAACCCGGGGTCCTGATGGGACGCGCCGTTGTGGTCCTGGCGCCACACGTGCGAGCTCAGCAGGTAATTGAGCGACGCGATCGGCTGGCGCCAGGGCAAGTCGCGACTGGTGGACAGCCATTTGGCGTGCTGGTTCAGCATTGAGTCGACGATGTGCACGAACGCCTCATAGCAGTTGAACAGGCCGTGCCGGCCGGTCAGCAGATAGCCTTCCAGCCAGCCCTGGCACAGGTGCTCGGACAGCACCTCCATCACGCGGCCGTCCGGCGCGAGGTTTTCGTCATCGGGCCCGGTCTCCGAAAGCCACACCTTGTCGGTGGATTCGTACACGGCGTCCAGCCGATTCGATGCCGTCTCGTCGGGCCCCATGAGCCGGAAGCGGTTCGGGTTGCGGGCGATGACGTCGCGCAGGAACGTGCCCAGCACCCGGGTGGCCTCGTGCATCGTCGCGGCGGGTTGTTCGACCTCCACCGCGTAGTCGCGAAAGTCCGGGAGGTCCAACTCACGCAGCAACAGCCCGCCGTTGGCGTGCGGGTTGGCGCTCATCCGACGGTCACCGCGCGGTGCGATCGCCCGCAGCTCGGCGCGCAGCGCGCCGCTCTCGCCGAACAACTCCTCGGGCCGGTAGCTGCGCAGCCACTCCTCGAGCTGCGCGCGGTGCTCGGGGTTTTCGTGCGTCGCGGCCAGCGGCACCTGGTGCGCCCGCCAGGTGCCCTCGACCCGCTTTCCGTCCACCTCCTTGGGTCCGGTCCAGCCTTTGGGCGTGCGCAGCACGATCATCGGCCACACCGGCCGGTCGGTCGCTCCACCGGAACGCGCCGCGCGCTGAATGGCCGCGATGTCGTCGAACGCGTCGTCGAGGGCGGCGGCCAGCTGCTGGTGCACCGACGCCGGTTGGTCGCCGGAAACTGTGATCGGCCGGTATCCGTAACCGCGCAACAGCGATTCGAGCTCGGTCTGCGGGATTCGCGCCAGCACCGTCGGGTTGGCGATCTTGTACCCGTTGAGGTGCAGGATCGGCAACACCGCGCCGTCGACGGCCGGGTTGAGGAATTTGTTCGAGTGCCAACTGGTTGCCAGCGGCCCGGTCTCGGCCTCGCCGTCGCCGATCACGCACGCGACCACCAGGTCCGGGTTGTCGAACGCCGCGCCATAGGCGTGCACCAGCGCGTAGCCGAGTTCACCGCCCTCGTGGATGGACCCGGGGGTCTGGGCGGCGACATGGCTGGGGATGCCGCCGGGGAAGGAGAACTGGCGGAACAGCCGGCGCAGCCCTTCGGTGTCCTCCCCGATGCCGCTGTACACCTCGCTGTAGGTGCCCTCGAGGTAGGCGTTCGCCACCAGTCCGGGCCCGCCGTGACCGGGCCCGGTGACGTAGATGACGTTGGCGTCGCGGTTGCGGATGATCCGGTTCAGGTGCGCGTAGATGAGGTTGAGTCCCGGCGTGGTGCCCCAGTGGCCCAACAGCCGCGGTTTCACGTGTTCGGCCGACAGCGGCGCGGTCAGCAGCGGGTTGTCCAGCAGATAGATCTGCCCGACCGACAGGTAGTTGGCGGCGCGCCAGTACTTGTCGATGAGGCCCAGTTCGTTGTCGGAGAGTTTCGTGGTCGCGGTCGTTTCGGTTTCTAGGCTCACCCGCCCGATTGTCCGCGCTTCCGATGAACCGGCGCTAGGCGGCGCTCATTCTTCGCCTCGGGCGCGGGCCTCATAGGCGCGGCGCTGTTCGACGTCGACCTCGTCGGTGAAGACGTGCTCGCCGCCCAGCAGGCGGTTGAGACCCTCGCCCAGCCTGCGCGGCATGAACTTCTGCGACGCGACCATCGCGCCCGCCGCCCTGGTGACGCGCACCCGCGGCCTCGGGCGGACGACCAACCCGACGATCGCGTCGGCGATTTCGGAGGGCTCGGCGTTACGGAATCCCTTGGCGCCCTTGGTGCCCGCGGTCAGCTCGGTGTTGACGAACGACGGCAACACCATCGAGAAGTGCACGCCGGCCGAGCGGTATTCGAGCCTCGCGGAGTCGGTGAACGCGACCACCGCGTGCTTGCTCGCGCAGTAGGTGGCCAGCCCGACGGCGTAGATCTCGCCGGCGAGTGAGGCGACGTTGATGACGTGGCCGGATCCGCGGGGGACCATGCGCTGCACCGCCAGCTTGCTGCCCAGCATCACGCCGTACACGTTGATGTCCAGAATGCGGCGGGTGACCGCGTCGGGCTCGTCGATGATCCGGCCGACGGGCATGATGCCGGCGTTGTTGACCAGCACATCGATCGGTCCGAGCTGACGCTCGACGTCGTCGAGGAACTCCGAAAACGAGTGCGGGTCGGTGACATCGAGCTTGCCGTGGACATCGAGGCCGAGCGCGGCGCCCGACTCCTTCACGCACACCTCGTCGATGTCGCCGATCGCGACCTTGGCGCCCAGGTTGTGCAGCGCGGTCGCGGTGGCCAATCCGATGCCCCGCGCGCCGCCGGTGATCACGATGACCTTGTCGCGGACCTTCAGGCCTACTGCGGTGTCTGCCATGTTGATCCCTTCCGGTCTTAACAGGTGTCAACTATGCGATCCGGTAAGCACAGCACTCGACGTCGGGGTGCGCAATAAGTCCGCTCGCTCAGCGCAGGGTCAGCCACGCCAGGCTCGAAGCGCCGACCAGTGCGCAGTAGACGGCGAACGGTGTCAGCGTGCGCGTTTGGAAGTACCGGGTGAGATAGCGCACGGCGAGGTAGGCGCAGACGAATGACGCGATGCTGCCGGCCAGGACCTGCCCACCGATGCCGCTTCCCAGGGGCCCGAACAGTTCCGGGATTTTGTAGACCCCGGCCGCCAGGATGATGGGCGTTGCCAGCAGGAAGGAGAACCGGGCGGCGTCTTCGTGGGACAGCCCGCGCCAGAGGCCGGCCACGATCGCGATGCCGGAGCGGCTGATGCCCGGCAGCAGGGCCAGGATTTGGGCCGAGCCGATCAGCACACCGCGGCCCAGGGGCAGTTCGGCCAGCCGATTGTCGACGGCCTCGCCGCTGTGCGCGGCCTCTTCCGTGTGCGCGGCCTCATCGGCCGGCGGGTCCTCGTGAGCGGGCGCCACGCGGCGGCGCAGGACCTCGCCCGCATACAGGGCGACGCCGTTGAGGAGCAGGAACGCCGCCGCCGGAATGGGTTTGCCCAGCGTGGTTCGGAACAACTGTTCCAGCGCCAGCCCGGCCAAGCCCACCGGGATGGTGGCCAGCACGATCAGCCAGGCCAACCGCTCATCGGGAGTGCGGATTCGGCGGTACCGCACCGAGGAGAGGAATCCCGCCAGGATGCGCACCCAGTCGCGCCAGAAGAACACCAGCAGCGCCGCGGCCGTCGCGACATGGAGACCGACGATGAAGGCCAGGTAGGGCGATTGGGGTGCGGACACGTTGAGGTCTCGGGCCCATTGCCCGCCGACCAGTGCCGGCACCAATACCGAGTGCCCGAGGCTCGAGACCGGGAACAGTTCGGTGATGCCCTGGGCGGCGCCGACGATCACGGCTTCGACATAGCTCAAGTGCGCGCTCATTGGTTGGCGGTCTCCATCCGATCGTGGGTCGGCCTGTGACGATAGCCAAAGGCTCGTGGCTTACCCATGGCCCATGCCCGCGGCCGGGCGGCGTCGACCCCGCGATAGGTTCGTCGGGTGACCGTCGACCCCCGCACACCGGTGCTGATCGGCTGGGGTCAGGTCAACCATCGCGACGACATCGACCCGGCAACGCGGTCTGTCGAACCGGTCGACCTGATGGCCGCCGCGGCCCGGCAGGCCGGGGATGCCCGGGTGATCGAGGCCCTCGATTCCATCCGGGTGGTCAACGTGCTGTCCGCGCACTACCGCGATCCCGCGCTGCTGCTCGGCGAGCGGATCGGCGCCTCCGGCTTCCGCACGCTGTACAGCCCGGTCGGCGGCAACGTGCCGCAGTCGCTGGTCAACCAGGCGTGCCTGGACATCCAGGCGGGCCGGGCCGGCGTCGTGCTGCTGGCCGGTGCCGAAACGTGGCGGACCCGGCGGGGGCTGAAGGCCAAGGGCGGCAAACTCGAGTGGACTGCTCAGGACGAATCCGTCCCGTTGGCGGAGGTCAGCGGCGACGACGTCCCGATGGCCGGCGACGCGGAGATCAGGATCGGCCTGGACCGCCCCGCCTACGTCTATCCGCTGTTCGAGCAGGCGCTTCGCATCGCCCGCGGCGAATCGGTCGAGGACCACCTCGACCGCGTCGCCGAATTGTGGGCGCGCTTCAACGCCGTCGCGGTCGGCAATCCCAACGCCTGGATCCGCAAGCCGGTGACCCCGGAGGAGATTCGGCGGCCCGGACCGCAGAACCGGATGATCAGCTGGCCGTACACCAAGTTGATGAACTCCAACAACATGGTGGACCAGGGCGCCGCGCTGATCCTGGCGTCGGCCGAGCAGGCGCAACGCCTGCGGATCCCGGCCGACCGTTGGGTCTACCCGCATGCGGGCACCGACGCGCACGACACCCCGGCCATCGCCGAACGTGACGAGCTGCACCGGTCCACCGCCATCCGGATCGCGGGCGCCCGGGCGCTGGAGCTCGCCGGCCTGGGCATCGACGGCGTCGACTACGTCGACCTGTACTCGTGCTTTCCGTCCGCCGTTCAGGTGGCCGCGGCCGAACTTGGGCTGGCCGTCGACGATCCGGCGCGTCCGCTGACCGTTACCGGTGGGCTGACGTTCGCGGGCGGCCCGTGGAGCAACTACGTTATGCACTCGATCGCCACCGTCGCCGACCTGTTGGTGGCCAATCCGGGGCGGCGCGCCCTGATCACCGCCAACGGCGGCTACCTGACCAAGCACAGCTTCGGGGTCTACGGCACCGAACCTCCTACCGAATTCCGTTGGGAGGACGTGCAATCCGCGGTGGATCGGGAACCCATCCGCGACGGATTGGTCGAGTGGGAGGGCGTCGGCACCGTCGAAGCCTGGACGACTCCGTTCGACCGGGATGGGCGGCCGGAAAAGGCATTCGTTGCAGTGCGCACGCCCGACGGGTCGCGAACGCTGGCGGTGATCACCGACGGCGCCGCGGCGCAGGAAACCGTGCATGACGACATCGGTGGCGCCAAAGTTGCCGTCGCCGCGGACGGCAGCGCCACGCTGCGGTAGCCCGTCGCGGGAATACCGCCAGGCCAGAGCCCCGTTTGGGGAGTAACAGTCGCGCAATTGACAGCGACTTGCCTATTGTCGAGGTGACGTTCGGGGAGGTGAGCCCAGGTGCAGATCCTGGTTACCGACGCCACCGGCACCGTCGGGCGGCTGGTCGCACGCCAGCTCATCGCCGCCGGCCACGCCGTCAGCGGCATTGCTGCGCGCCCCCACCCGTGCCTGGACCCAAACGTCGAGTTTGTTTGCGCGCCGTTGAGCCACCCCGTCTTGCAACAGCTGGCCAACGAGGCCGACGCTGTTATTCATCTGGCCCCGGTCGACACGACCGCCCCCGGCAGCGCGGACATCGACGGCGTCGCGCGGGTGACCCATGCGGCCGCCCGCGCCGGCGCGCGCTTGCTGTTCGTTTCCCAGGCCGCGGGCCGGCCCGACCTGTACCGACCCGCCGAGGAGCTGGTGTCCACCAGTTGGGCGCCGAGCGTGGTCGTCCGGATCGCGCCGCCGGTCGGCCGTCAGCTCGACTGGATGGTCTGCCGCACCGTGGCCACGCTGTTGCGCAGCAAGGTTTCCGCACAGACCATGCGGGTGCTGCACCTCGACGATCTGGTGCGGTTCCTCGTTTTGGCGCTCGACACCGACCGCACCGGCGTCGTGGACCTCGCCACACCGGACGCCACCAACGTGATCACGGCATGGCGGGTGCTGCGATCCGCCGATCCGCGTTCCCGGCCGTATGGCGTTCGCAGCTGGCCACAGTTGATGCCGGAGATGGATATCACTGCAGCGCAAGAGGATTGGGGGTTCGAGTTTGGCTGGCAGGCAATCGAGGCGGTCGCCGACACCGCGCGCGGACTCGTCGGCCGCAGACTCGGTCCCGCCGGCGCGGTCCGCCATGGGGGGCGACTGGCGCTGCCGGTGGAGGTCCTCCCGCGGCACGCGCCGCCCGGTTCGCTGCGCAACGCGGCACCGGAGGGCATGGAGGGCGAATTCGACGACCTGATCGATCCACGCTTCCCGGTTTTCAGTGCGACCGGCCTCGCCGAGGCGCTGCCCGGACCGCTGACCCCGATAACCCTGGACGTCCAGTTGAGCGGGCTGCGGACGGCCGGCCGGGTGCTGGGTCAGGTGCTCGCGCTCGGTGGCGTCGTAGGTGACGAATGGGGAAGCAGGGCCATCGCGGTGTTCGGTCACCGCCCGTACGTCGGAGTGTCGTCCAATGTCGTTGCCGCCGCCCAGCTCCCGGGCTGGGACGCCGACGCCGTCGTCCGGAACGCCCTGATCGACCAGCCACAGGTCGGTGACCTACTACCATTCGGTCCACCACAGCTAGCCGGCGGGGCGGTGGGGTCGGTCGCCAAGGCGGTCGCCACGGCGAGATCGCTCGCCGCATTGCGTCATCTGCGGACCGACACGCGCGCCTACGCCGCCGCCGCCACCACCGAACACCTCGATGACGCGCAGCTGGGTCTGCTGCCCGATGCCAGCCTCGGGGCACGGCTCCGGCTGTTGCGGGACCGGATTCACCAGGGCTGGATCCTGACGGCGTTGTCGTTGATCGACACCGGCGTCACCGCGGCCGCGCTGGAACGCACCGGCGCGGGAACCAGGGTGCCGGGACTGGGCATGATCTTGGAAGGTGGCCGCGTAACGGCCGAGATCGCCGAGCTGGCAACGATATTGCGCGCCGACCCGCCGCTGGCCGCCCTGGCCCGCGACGGCAATCTCGACAGCATCCGCGCGTTGTCTCCCGGTACCGCCGCCGCGCTCGACTCCGCGGTCGCCCGCATCGGGCACCGCGGGCCAGCGGAAGCCGAGCTGGACAGCACGGTGTTCTTCGACGACCCGGCGATGCTGCTCGTGGCGGCCGCCGAGGCCGCCGACGCCCCCGCCGAGCCGCCTCCGCCCGCGACCCTGGCCCGGCGCTTCGCCGACAATGCCCGCGTGTCGCGCGAGCTGGCCCACGACGCCACCATCCGATTCACCCATGAGCTTCGAAGGACGTTGCGCGAGTTGGGTTCTCGACGGGTCGCGGCGGACCTGATCGACGTTGTGGCCGACGTGTACTACCTGACCTGCGACGAGCTGGTCACGATGCCGGCCGATGCCCGGTTGCGGATTAAGCGCCGGCGCGCCGAGCGGGAGCGCCTGCAGGCGCAACGCCCACCCGACGTCATCGACGGGACGTGGGTGCCCGCCGACGCGTCAGCTCACTAGGTCGGCAAGCGGGGACTGCGGATCGGCCAGCGCGCCGGGGTCGACGGAAGTCCCGGACCTGATCAGCGCTTTGACGTCATCGAGCACGTCCCAGATGTTAACGTTCATCCCGGCCAGCACCCGGTTGTCGCCGTCGAGCCAAAACGCGACGAATTCGCGTCCGGCGACGTCGCCGCGGAACACCACCCGCTCGAAGCTGGGTGCGTGCCCGACGTACTCCATCCCGAGGTCGTACTGATCGGTGAAGAAGTAGGGCAGCTCCGCGTATTCGCCTGGCTCGCCGAGCATTCCGGCGGCCGCCGCCGCGGGTTGCTTGAGGGCATTGGCCCAGTGTTCGGTGCGAATCCGGCAGCCGAACAACGGGTGCTCGGCCGCGGCGATGTCGCCGACCGCGTAGATGTCAGGATCGCTCGTGCGCAGCGACGCGTCGACCAGCACACCGCCGTCGCCCATCGCGAGCCCGGCCCGTTCGGCGAGTTCGACGTTCGGCTTGGCGCCCACGGCCACCAACACCGCATCAGCGGCGACCGTCGACCCGTCGCGCATTTTCAGTCCGGTGGCCCTGCCGCCCGCCGTCGTGATCTCGTCGACCTGCGCCTCGAGCCGCAAGTCCACCCCGTGATCGCGATGGAGGTCGGCGAACACTTCGCCCACCGATTCGCCGAGCGCGGCCAGCAGCGGCTGTTTGGCCGTCTCGACGACCGTTACGGCGACGCCACGCTGTCGGGCACCGGCGGCCACCTCCAGCCCGATCCATCCGGCTCCGACCACGGCCAGCGAAGACCCCTCGGCTAGAACAGAATTCAGCGCCACGGCGTCGTCGTAGGTGCGCAGATAGTGGACCGCGCCGGCGTCGGATCCGGGTATCGGCGGACGTCGGGACGCCGATCCGGTCGCCAGCAACAGCTTGTCGTACCGCACCGCGGTGCCGTCGGGGAGTGTGACGGTGTGTTCGGCGGGGGTCAGGGCCGACACGCGCGAGCCGAGCCTCAAGTCGACGTCGTGGTCGCGGTACCACTCGGAATTCTGCACGGTGAAATCGGTCAGCGATTTCTTGCCGGCAAGATACTCCTTCGAGAGCGGTGGTCGCTCGTAGGGCAGGTGTTCCTCTTCGGCGAAGAGGATGACCTGTCCGTCAAAGCCGCTGTCGCGCAACGCTTCTGCCGCCTTGGCTCCAGCAAGTCCGCCGCCGATGATGACGAATGTGGTCGAGCTGGCCATGATTGCTGCTCCGTTCTTTCCTCGACATTCCCAGCCTACGCGGGCCGGCTCAGGCCAAGAGTTCTTGCAAGGTCAGGGCATTGCGGACGGCGTGGCCGCCGAGGTCGTTGTTGAAATACACCCACACGTCCCTGCCGTCGCGGTCCCATTGAGCGATCTGATCGGCCCAGCGCCGCAGGTCGTCGCCGGAATAGCAGCCGGCGTAGATCGAATCCTCATCCGGGCCGTGCAGCCGCACGTACACCAGATCGGTGGTGGCGCGGGGCACGCACGCCAATCCGGCGCCGCTCATCACCACATAGGCCGCGCGGCGGCGTTCCAGCACTTCGTAGACCGCGGGATCGTTCCAGGATGGATTCCGCAACTCCACGGCCACCCGGATCGACGCCGGGACCTGCCGCAGGAACGAGTCCAGCCGCGCGTCGTCGCGCTGCTGCTCGGGGTGCAACTGAACGAGCAGCACACCGCGTCGATCACCCAGCAGCTGCCAACAGCGCTCGAACCGTTCGATCCAGGGCTCCGGGGAGGCCAGTCGGCGGTAGTGGGTCAGTCCGCGATGGGCCTTGACCGACATGGTGAAGCCGGCCGGCAGTTGGTCGCGCCACCCCGCGAACGTCGAATCCTTGGGCCAGCGGTAGAAGCTCGCGTTCAGCTCGACGGTGTCGAACACCTCGACGTAGCGCGCCAACCGCTTGCCGGCCGGCAGGCCGGGCCGGTAGAGCACGTCGGTCCAGTGCTGATACGACCAGCCCGACGTGCCGATTCGCACCGTCACAGGGAGCTCAACCGGTCACCCGCCGGCGCAGATCGTCGTCGAGTGCGACCCGCACCAACGCGGCGGCCAGCCGGGCGTTGGCACGCGGAGCCAGCGAGGCCAGCTTCGCCGCATCGGCCGGCAGGCCCAACCGCTTAGCCGCGGTGGTGGCGCGGTCGTCGAAATACGGGCGAACCCAGGTCCATACGTCTTGCACTTCGCGTAGGTAGATGTCGGCGCCGGTTTCACCGATTCCCTTGAACGTCTTGAGCATTCGCTTGGCCTCGCCGATGTCTCGATGGCTGCGACCATCGAGTTCGCGAAGGTCGCCCGAATACTCGTCGCAAACCAGCCTGGCCATGTCGGTGAGGCGGGTGGCCGAGCTTTCGTCGTAGCGCACATAGTGAGCCCGGCCGAACGCGCTGATCATGGTCCGCCTGTCGGAGGCCAGGACTGCCTTCGGGGTCCGCAGGCCCGTCTTGAAGATCTCGCGGGCCGCGCGCGTGGCGGTGGTGGCATCGATCGGCTTGCTGGCCAGCATGCTCAGCACCAGCAGTTGAAACAGCGGCATCGGTTTGTCGTTGACCCGAATGCCCGCCTCGGCCGCGTACGTGGTGCCGGCGACCTTCAGCAGTCGCCCCACCAATTGCTCGCGCCCGCTCATACCGCACCGCGTACCCGCGCCATTCCGCGGCAAACCGGACCGGGGGCCGGCTATTTGGCGGGCAGGCTGCGCGCGTAGCCGACGGCTCGCGTCACCCAACCCTGAAGCTGGCGCTTGGTTTTCACGCCCTCGTCGTCAACGCGCAACCAGCCCCGGGCTTCCCGGCCCGCCATCACCATGGCGCTGACGTGGTCGCGTTCCAGCAGCTTGTCGGTGTCGTCCGGCGGTACCCGCACCAGCAATCCGCCCTGCCCGCTAGCGGCGACGGACATGTTGCCGTTCACCAGGAACGCGAGGCCACCGAACATGCGCTTTTCCTCGACGCCACGCTCGGATCCGAGCAGTTCCCGGATCCGGTTGGCCAGGTCTTCGTCGTAGGCCATGCGCCGACCTTAACGCCGGCGACCGACACGCGCCGAGCCTGTAATTTCGCAGGCCTCTACTCGTACTTCTGCTGCAGATTTACAGGCTCGGCGAATATGCCGAACGCGGTGTCAGTCCAAGTCCACCCGAATGGTGAGCAGGTCGCTGCCCATCAGGCGCACCACGGCGCTGTTGAGCCGGGGGAGGTTGCCCAGCCGCCGCAACGCGTCGTCGTCGGGCATGAGGTGAGCCGTTCCGTTTCGCCACCGACCGCCAATGCGCACCCGAACGGCCGAGTTGGCCTTGATGTTTCGGACGTAGTCGGAACGCTCACCGTGCTCGGAGACCATCCAGAACTGGTTGTCCACCACGCGGCCGCCGACCGCGGTGCGCCGCGGCTGCCCCGATTTGCGGCCGACGGTCTCGAGCATGGTCACGGGCAGTTGCCGCCCCACCGGGTTCACCACCAGACGCTGGACGCGGTGGACGACTCGCCGCTTCAAATCCCTCAGGTCGGTCACGTCCCCGATTGTGGCAGCATCCGGCGGGGTCTACGCGGGCCGGCGAGCCGGGACGCCGACGGCGCGCAGGACCCACTCGCGGGGCACGTCGAATGCCAGCGACCGGCGCGGGATCGTGGTCAGCACCGCTTCGGGGATGGCCGTTTTGTATCGCAGCGACAGGTGACCGGAGAACGCCGGGTCGACCTGGCTGACGTCGACGTCGAGCGCGAGACCGCTCTCGGAGAATTCCGCCCTGACCGGTCCGCTCTGGGCCGCGTCCCAGCGCTGGTCGATGGCTCGACTCGCCAATTTCGGCACGGTCGACAATGTCCCGAGAACCCGCTGGGGGGTAAGGGCCAGGGAACCGGCATAGCTGCGGGTGTTGTTGCCCTTGACCACGAAACCCGGTACGGAGCCGTTGAATCGGAACGTGACCGGGACGAACTCGGCGAGATGGAGTATTCCCTCCGATTCGACTTCGGCCCGCATGTCGGCGGGCAGTTTGCCAATGCGGAGCATCCTGCGCAGGATCACGGCCATCCCCGCACAGTAACGGCCCCGGCTAGCGCCTGCGCCGTTTTGCCACAGACGAAAACAGCCGCCGCACGATGGCGGCGGCTGTCTCGTTCTGCCTGCTAGGTCGTCGCGTACGCAACGAATTGGCCGCCAGGCAGGAAGACGCCCCACTGGTTTACGGCCGGGTTAAACACGACGGGGTAGTCGACCGGTTGACCCGGCGGCATCCAGCGGGCCGGAAGCCCGTAGCCAATCGGGTCGTTGTAGTGCCCCGGTGGCGGGAATCCGCCCTGTCCCGGTGGGAGCGGCGTGCCCGGACCGTTGCAGTTGACGCCCGGGCCGCCGTTACAAATCGGCTGTCCCGGGATGATCGGTCCCTGACCCGGCACGTTCGGTCCCGGCACATTCGGCCCCGGCACGTTCGGTCCCGGAATGTTCGGGCCAGGCACATTCGGGCCGTTCGGATCGGCTTGCGCCAACCCGGCACCCAATCCGAGCGCGCCGGACGTCAAAGCACCTGCAATTGCGGCGCCAGCAGCGATTCTGTTCAACCTCATGGTGAACTCCTTATCCAGCCGATTGGCCGCATCCAGCAGCCTCACAGCAGCGATTTGTTGTTCGTCACCCGCGCAGTTGCTAAACGTCGGGATAGAGGTGAACCCCCCGGCCGGTCCTCCCTCTGCCCTGAGGCCTACCCAGGACCGGGGGAGGTCAAAACCTCAACAGCCGCATTAGGCCGCGGCGGTCGCCTTCTCGGTCACCGGCTCCAGGGCCCGTGCGACGATCTCGGCGACGTCGGTCATCGGCGTGACGGTCAGCGCCTCGAGTACCTCGGCGGGCACGTCGTCCAGATCCGGCTCGTTGCGCGACGGGATGAAAACCGTTGACAGCCCGGCACGTTGGGCGGCCAGCAGCTTCTGCTTCACCCCGCCGATCGGCAGCACCCGCCCGTTCAGCGTGACCTCGCCGGTCATGCCGACGTCGGAGCGGACGTGACGTCCGGTGGCCATCGAGACCAGCGCGGTCACCATCGTGACACCGGCCGACGGACCGTCCTTGGGCACCGCCCCGGCGGGCACGTGCACGTGGATGCGGCGGTCCAGCGCCTTGGGGTCAACCCCCAGCTCAGCGGCGTGGGAACGCACGTAGGACAGCGCGATCTGCGCCGATTCCTTCATCACGTCGCCCAGCTGACCGGTCAGCTGCAAACCGGGCTCGCCATCGGTCGCGCCTGCTTCGATGTAGAGCACATCGCCGCCCAGGCCGGTCACGGCCAGGCCGGTGGCGACGCCGGGCACCGCGGTGCGTTCGGCCGACTCCGGCGTAAACCGCGGCCGGCCAAGGTAATCGACCAGATCGGGCTCGTCGATGACTTTCGGCGTCACCGGTTCCTCGGCGATCTTCGTCGTCACCTTGCGCAGCGCCTTGGCCAGCAGGCGTTCGAACTGGCGCACCCCCGGTTCGCGGGTGTAGTCCGCGGCAATCTTCCGCAGCGCGGCGTCGGTGACGGTGACCTCGTCGTCGTTCAGCGCCGCCCGCTCGCGCTGGCGGGGCAGCAGGTAGTCGCGGGCGATGGCGACCTTGTCGTCCTCGGTGTAGCCGTCGATAGCCACGAGCTCCATCCTGTCCAGCAGGGCCGACGGAATGGTCTCGATCACGTTGGCGGTGGCCAGGAACACCACATCGGACAGGTCCAGGTCCAGATCCAGGTAGTGGTCGCGGAACGTGTGGTTCTGCGCCGGGTCGAGCACCTCGAGCAGCGCCGCGCTCGGGTCGCCGCGGTAGTCGGATCCGACCTTGTCGATTTCGTCAAGCAGCACAACGGGATTCATCGATCCCGCCTCGCCGATCGCACGCACGATCCGGCCGGGCAGCGCGCCCACGTAGGTGCGCCGGTGCCCGCGGATCTCGGCTTCGTCGCGCACGCCGCCCAACGCGACGCGCACGAACTTGCGGCCCAGCGCCCGCGCGACGCTCTCGCCCAGCGACGTCTTGCCGACTCCGGGCGGACCGGCCAGCACCATGACCGCACCCGAGCCGCGGCCGCCGACGACCTGCAGCCCACGCTGCGCACGCCGGGTGCGCACGGCCAGGTATTCGACGATGCGGTCCTTCACGTCGTCCAGCCCGTGGTGGTCGGCGTCCAGGATCGCCCGCGCGGCCGCCAGGTCCGTCGAATCCTCGGTCTTGACGTTCCAGGGCAGGTCGAGCACGGTGTCCAGCCAGGTGCGAATCCAGCCGCTTTCCGGGCTTTGGTCGCTGGCGCGTTCCAGCTTGCCGACCTCGCGCAGCGCGGCCTCGCGCACCTTCTCGGGCAGGTCGGCGGCCTCGACGCGGGCCCGGTAGTCGTCGGATCCGTCGGGCTCGCCCTCGCCCAATTCCTTGCGGATGGCAGCCAGCTGTTGGCGCAGCAGGAACTCCTTCTGCGTCTTCTCCATGCCCTCGCGCACGTCCTCGGCGATCTTGTCGTTGACCTCGACCTCGGCCAGGTGCTCGCCGGTCCAGTCGATCAGCACGCGCAGCCGCTCGGCGACGTCGACCGTCTCCAGCAGCTGGCGCTTCTGCACATCGGTCAGGTAGGACGCGTAGCCGGACGTGTCCGCCAGCGCCGACGGATCGGTCAGGCTGTTGACGTAGTCGATGATCTGCCAGGCGTCGCGCCGCTGCAGCATGGCCAGCAGCAGCTTCCTGTACTCCGCGGCCAGCGCCTTGACGTCCTCGGTCGGCTCGGCCTCGGTGACCTCGGTCACCTCGACCCATAGCGCCGCGCCGGGCCCACTCGCCCCGGCGCCGATCTGCGCCCTGCGCTCACCGCGCACGACGGCGGCGGTGCCGCCGCCGGCGATGCGGCCGACTTGCAGGATCTTCGCGATCACGCCGTGCGACGGGTAGCGGTCCTCGAGCCGCGGAGCGATCAGCAGCTGCCCCGATTCGCTGGCCCGGGCCGCGTCGATGGCCGCCCGCGCGGCGTCGTCCAGTGCGATCGGCACGACCATTCCGGGCAACACGATGGTGTCGGTGACGAACAGCACCGGCACTGATGTGGCTTGAGACACTCGTCCTCCAAAGGTTTAGTCTGTTGCGCTCAACCCTGGTTGGACGTGGTTTGTTCCCGGGTAAATCGTCGCGTCAGTGGGCCGCCGCGCGCTGGCGCGCCCGAAAAGCCTGGACCTTCACCTTGTTTCCGCAGGTGCTCATCCCGCACCAGTGCCGGTTTTTCGCTCTGGACGAATCGACGTAGAGGCGCGTGCATCCGGGATGTGCGCAACGTTTGACGTTGTCGAGGTCGGGTCCGGCGATGAGGTCGAGTAGATCCGCGGCGAGGCTGGCGAGCAGTCGCGGCGCGGTGCCCTCGCGGCGGGTGGCGCCGGTGCGCAGCAATCGCGGCGCGAGCTGGGGTTGCGACGCCCACTCGTTGAGCAGGTCGACGTCGGCGACCTGGGGCCGGCGCCCCTCGAGTCGCGCGATGACGGTGCGGTAGCTGGCCTCGCGCAGCTCGATGGCCGCGACGAGCTCGTCGTCGGTGACGTCGATCGCGTCGTCCAGCAGTCCCGCCTGGACCGCCCAATCCGACAGCAGCCGAGGATCGGTCAGCAGTTCCTCGCGCTCCGACATGCGGCGTTTCAGCGTGCTCGCGAAGTCGAGGCATCGCCGACCGCTCACGTAGACGAATTTCATGTAACCACCTTGACAGGTTTCACGTCGCGGAGCAAGGTGTAACTATCTAAGACGGTTACATGGCTAGTAAGCGAAACGGTTAGGAGCCTTCGACATGATCACGAAAATGCTTGTCAGCGCAGCGATCTTCGGCTCTGTTATTGCGGGAGCGGCGCCGGCCGCCGCCGACCCGGGCCAGTCGGACCAAAACATCTTCGGCGGCCTGACGTGCGACTGCCAGCAGACACCCCCAGCCGGCGGCGCGCTCCAGAACGACGAGATTGATCGCGGAATCTGGGCGGGTCTCGCTCCCGGCTAGCCAGCTAGGGCGCCCAACGTGCGGCTGGCTTCACGTTCGACATCGAACGTGCGGCTGGCCGCACGCTCGCGTCAGTCCGAGCGCGCAGGGGGATCGACGGGGCCCAGCCGCCGCAGCTGCGTCACGTGCTTGGGCGAAAGCTCCTCCAGGCAGGTGACACCCAGCAGGCCCATCGTCCTGATCAGACCGGTCTGCAGGATCTGGATGGCGCGGTTGACGCCCGCCTCACCGCCGGCCATCAGCCCATAGAGATAAGCCCGCCCGACGAGCGCGCACCGCGCCCCCAATGCAATCGCCGCGACGATGTCCGCGCCGGACATGATTCCGGTGTCCACCAGGATCTCGGTGTCGTGGCCGAGCTCACGGGCGACTGCGGGTAATAGATGGAAGGGCACCGGGGCCCGATCCAGTTGGCGGCCACCGTGATTGGACAACACGATGCCGTCGACTCCGCGGTCGACGACGGCGCGGGCATCGTCGAGGGTCTGGATACCTTTCACGACGAGCTTTCCCGGCCATCGAGACTTGATCCACTCCAGATCCGCGAAGGTGAGGCTGGGATCGAACATCGTGCTCAGATACTCACCGACGGTCCCGGACCAGCGGTCCAGCGACGCGAATGCCAGCGGCTCGGTAGTCAAGAGATCGAACCACCACTTCGGGTGCGGCACGGCGTCAAGGACGGTCCGCAGCGTCAGCGCCGGTGGGATCGTCATCCCGTTGCGGTTGTCGCGAAATCGCGCACCGGCGACCGGCACGTCGACGGTGACCAGCAGGGTGTCGAAGCCGGCGTCGGCCGCGCGTTGCACCAGCGCCATCGAGCGCTCGCGGTCGCGCCACATGTAGAGCTGAAACCACTTCCGCCCCTGGGGCACGGCGGTCACGAGGTCTTCGATCGCACAGGTACCGAGTGTGGACAGCGAGAACGGAATACCGGCGCTGGCCGCCGCCCGTGCGCCCGCGATCTCGCCCTCGGTGTGCATCAGGCGGGTGAACCCGGTCGGCGCGATCCCGAATGGCAGCACAACCGGTTGGCCGAGCACGTTCCAGCCGGCGGTCACGTTGCTGACGTCGCGCAGGATCGTCGGATGAAATTCGATGTCGCGGAACGCTTGTCGGGCTCGCTGCAGGGACAACTCGTCTTCGGCGGCGCCGTCGGCATAGTCGAACGCCGCCTTGGGGGTGCGCCGCTTGGCGATTCGCCGCAGATCGTCGATGGTGAAGGCGGCGTCGAGGCGCCGCGTCGTAGCGTTGAACCGGGGTCTTCTGAATTGGATCAGCGGTGCCAGATCGCGCACTTTGGGCACTCGCCGTTTGACCGCCATGTGTGCAACCGTAGTCGTATGGCGTCGGCAGCCGACCCCTTCGACCTGAAGCGTTTCGTTGATGCCCAGGCCCCCGTCTACCGCAGCGTCGTCGACGAGTTACGCGACGGGCGCAAGCGCGGTCACTGGATGTGGTTCGTGTTTCCGCAACTTCGTGGGCTGGGCAGCAGCCCGATGGCGGACCACTACGGCATCGCCTCCCTCGAGGAAGCCCGCGCCTATCTGCGGCACGACCCGCTCGGGCCGCGATTGCATGAATGCGCCCAGCTGGTGAACGAGGTGCAGGGGCGTTCGATCGCGCAGATATTCGGTTCTCCCGACGACCTCAAGCTGCGTTCGTCGATGACGCTGTTCGCCCGCGCAGCCGAGGACAACGCGGACTTCGTGGCGCTGCTCGACCGGTACTACGACGGCGAGGAAGACCAGCTGACAGTGGCGCGGCTGCGGCGTTCCTAAACGGGGCTCAGGATGCGCCAGCCATGGGGCTCGACGGCCAGCGTCTGCACGACGTCCTGGGGCGGGGCCGCCGATCCGGCGACAATCTGAGCTCGTGCCGCGCCGAGTTCGGAGAGGACCAGCTGGAGGGGCTCGTCGTCGATGTTGAGCGCCACCAGCAGTGCGTTCTCGCCGCTGCGCGTCTCGTAGACGTAGTGCCGGTTGGTCAGCCGAAGCGCGGTGGTGGACGCCGAATGCAGCCAGGCGTGGCGGCGCCGCAGCCCGACGAGGTATTGGTGCAGCGCCCACACCTCGGTGCCGAACGCATCCAATTGCACTGGGGGAGAGGCGAACTCCGGGCGGACCGCGTCGTCTCCGCCGTAGCGCTCTTCCTTCACCCCGCGAAGGGCGAACTCGTCGCCGGCGTACACGCTGGGCACGCCGCCCACCGTCAGCAGAATCACCAGCGCATGAGCCAGATGTGCGGAGTTTTCCAGCCGGCTGGCGATGCGGGTGACGTCGTGGTTGCCGACGAATGTCAGCGGGGCGAAGCTGGTGAGGAAAGTGTTGTGTCGCTGCAGCGCCCAGTCCAGCTCGAAGAAGTTGGCGTCGTTGAGCGCGCTCCAGATCGCCTTCCACAGCTCGTATTGGGTGGCGGAGTCGAACTTGGCCGCATCCACGACCGCGGCATAGTCGCCGTGGATGAGCTCGCCGACGAACCAGGCGTCCGGATGTAGTTCGCGGACCTTAGGCAGGGTAGAGGCCCAGAAGTGTTGTGGCACAATGTAAGCGGCATCCAGGCGCCAGCCGTCCGCGCCGCGGCGCAGCCAGTGCGCCATCACGTCAGCCGTGTACGCGACGACCTCGGGATTGTCGTGGTTGAGGGTGATGAGTTCGGAATGGCCCTCGAAGGTGTGGAATCGGCCCGGGCGCCCGCGAAACCAGCTTGCCGCCGCGCCGTTGTGCGGCGCCTCGCGATACCGCGGGAAGTCGACGCCGACGTGGTTGAACACGCCGTCGAGCAGGATGCGCAGCCCGCGGCGGTGCGCCTCGGCGACGAGGTAGTCGAAGTCGGTGTCGTCACCGAGGCGCGGGTCGATGCGGTAGTGATCGGTGGTGTCGTAACCGTGTGTGCGCGAGGCAAAGATCGGCCCCAGCGCGATCCCCGACGCTCCCAACGCGATGGCGTGGTCGAACCAATTCACCAGCCGCCGCAGCCGGTGTTCCTCGGGATCCGGCGGCTCGGTCGCCGGAAACGCGCCGACGAACCCCAGCGGATAGACCTGCCACCAGATCGCGTGGGGAACCCAGGACGGGGTCACGTCGCGGCGATCAGCCGACAGCTGCCAGTGTCTGCGAGGCGGTAATCGCCTGTGCCACACCGGCAATGATGGCGGCGGCCTTCAACGCCTCCAGGATGGCCTCGCGGCTGATCCCCGCCTCGCGCAGCGCGTGCTCGTGGGCGACCATACAGTGTGAGCAACCGTTGATCGACGACACCGCGAAACACCAGAGTTCGAAGTTCGCCTTGTCCACACCCGGATTGCCGATCACATTCATCCGCAGTCCCGGCCGCAGGTCGTCGTAGGCGCCTTCGAGGAAGCCGCGGCCGCGGTAGAAGACGTTGTTCATGCCCATGATGGACGCGGCGGCCAATGCGGCCTGGTATGCCTCGGCGGACAGGTTGTCGGCGGCATCCGTGCCAATCTCGTTCAGCACCTGGGTGTTTCGGGTGGCCACGGCACTGGCCAACAAGGTGCCCCACAGCTGCTCGGAGTCCAGGACGGTGCTGCGGGTGATCGAGCCCAGGTTGAGCTTGAGATCCTTGGCGTACTCGGGCAGGGCGGCCTTGAGCGTCTCTACGGTCATGTCGCGTCTTCCAATCGTGATCAGGCCTGGGATCAGGCGGAGGCCTTGAGCAACTCGCCGGCGTCCAGCGTCGGGTCGCCCTTGCGCCAGTTGCACGCACACAGCTCGTCGGACTGCAGGGCGTCCAGCACGCGCAGCACCTCGTCCACGTTACGCCCCACGGATCCCGCGGTCGCCGACACGAATTGGATCTCGTTGTTGGGGTCGACGAGGAAGGTCACCCGGTCCGCGACGCCGTCGGCGTTGAGCACCCCGGTGGCTTCGACGAGTTCCCGCTTGATGTCGGACAGCATCGGGAACGGCAGCCGCTTGAGGTCTTCGTGCTGCGCGCGCCACTGGAAGTGCACGAATTCGCTGTCGATCGAGACGCCCAGGATTTGCGCGTCGCGGTCGGAGAACTCGTCGTTCAGCTTGCCGAACGCCGCGATCTCGGTCGGGCACACGAAGGTGAAGTCCTTCGGCCAGAAGAACACCACACGCCACTTGCCGGGGTGGTCCTCATTGGTGATCGTGGTGAAGTAGTCGCCTGGTTGCTGGGCGTCGACCTTCGACAGGTCGCCACCGATCAGCGCGGTGAGCTGGTAGGCGGGGAATTGGTCGCCGATCGTCAGCAATGCCATGTCCGCTCCTTATCTGGACTTAATCAAGATTAGCTGTCTTCCCCAATGCTGCCGTGAGCTCGGTCTAAAGTAAAGGTGATATATCCCACTACACTAATAGGTATGACCGATAAGAGTTTTCAGCCCACTCTCGCCGGGCTACGTGCCTTCGTCGCGGTGGCCGAGAAGCAGCATTTCGGCAGTGCGGCAACCACTCTCGGCGTCAGTCAGTCGACGCTCTCACAGGCTTTGGCGGCGCTGGAAGCCAGCGTGGACACCCGTCTCGTGGAACGGTCGACGCGGCGGGTGCGCGTGACGACCGAGGGGATGCGGCTGTTGCCGTTCGCCCAGGCCGTCGTCGAGGCGATGGGGGCGTTCAGCGCCGCGGCCGCGGGGACATCCGACCCGCTGCAGGGCACCATGCGGTTGGGATTGATCCCGACGGTGGCGCCCTACGTGTTGCCGTCGGTGTTGGCGGGGCTGGCGAGCCGCCTGCCCGCGCTCACGCTGCGGGTGATCGAAGACCAGACCGAGCGGCTCCTGGCGGCGCTGCGCGACGGCGCGTTGGACGCCGCCCTGATCGCGTTGCCCTCCGATGCGGCCGGCGTCACCGAGATCGCCATCTACGACGAGGATTTCCTGCTCGCGGTGCCGCCCGGGCACCCGCTTTCGGGCAAACACCGCGTGCCCACCGGCGCGCTGGCGGAGCTGCCGCTGCTCTTGCTGGACGAGGGTCACTGCCTGCGCGATCAGGCCCTGGACGTCTGCCAGAAGGCGGGCGTGCGGGCCGACCTCGCCGATACGCGGGCCGCGTCGCTGGCCACCGCCGTGCAATGCGTGACGGGCGGGCTGGGCGTCACGCTGATCCCGCAAAGCGCGGCGCCGGTCGAGGCCGCGCGCAGCCAACTCGGACTCGCGCAGTTCGCGACTCCCCGCCCCGGTCGACGGATAGGCCTGGTGTTCCGTTCCTCGAGCGGTCGCGACGAATCCTATCGGCGGCTCGCCCGGATCATCGGCGAGTCGATCAAGGCTGAGCACAAGGTCCGGCTGATCAAATAGCGGCCCTGTGGACCCGGGGCCTCCGACGGTAGGTTCAGCCCATGGAGAAGGTAATCGCCGTACTGATGCGCACCGAAGCCGACGACGATTGGTGCGCCCGCCAACGGGGCCCCGTCGCCGACGCGCTGTTGGGGCTGGGCCTGCCCGGGTTGTCGGTCAATGTCCGGGACGCCGCGGTGCGCCACTCGCTGATGACGTTGACCACCCTGGACCCGCCGGTCGCCGCGGTGGTCAGCCTGTGGACCCAGCAGTGCTACGGCGACCAGACGGCGGCGGCGCTGGACCTGCTCGCCAAGGAATGCGAACTACTGGGCGCGTACCTGGTGACGGAGTCGGTCCCGCTGGCCGCGCCGGCCGTCGAATCCGGCACTCGCACACCGGGTTTAGCCAACATCGCCCTGCTGCGCCGGCCCGCGGCCCTCGATCAGGAGTCCTGGCTCACGCGCTGGCAGCGCGAGCACACCTCGGTCGCCATCGAAACCCAGTCGACATTCGGTTACACCCAGAACTGGGTGGTCCGGACGCTCACCGAGGGCGCGCCGGGAATCTCGGGCATCGTCGAAGAGTTGTTCCCCGCGGAGGCAATCACCGACTTGAAGGCATTCTTCGGTGCCGTAGACGACGCGGACCTGCAGCACCGGGTGGGCCGGATGGTCGCCAGCACAACTGCATTTGGCGCCAACGAGAACATCGACACCGTGCCGACCAGCCGGTACGTGTTCAAGGCGCCCTTTGGAAGTGAGGACACCGGATGACGACACTCGACGACGCGGTAGCGCTGGCGGCAGGGGAAAGCGGTCTGGCGGTGATATCCACCGTTCGTGCCGATGGCAGCGTGCAGGCATCGCTGGTCAACGTCGGCCTGTTGCCGCATCCGGCCGCGGGCCAACCGTCCCTTGCGTTTACCACGTACGGCAAAGTCAAGCTCGCCAACCTGCGGGCGCGGCCACAGCTGGCCGTCACGTTCAAGAACGGTTGGCAGTGGGCCACTGTCGAGGGCCGCGCCGAGCTGGCCGGCCCGGACGACGCGCAGCCCTGGCTGACGGGCGGCGATCAGTTGCGGCTCCTGCTCCGTGACGTCTTCACGGCGGCGGGCGGCACGCACGACGACTGGGACGAGTACGACCGGGTGATGGCCACCGAGCGGCGTGCCGTGGTGTTGATCGCGCCGACCCGCGTCTACAGCAACGGCTGAATTCACCAACCGTTAGGCTGCAGCCGTGACGCTGCAGATCGACGACGAAAAGCGGGTACGCACGCTTACGCTCAACCGGCCCGACGCGCTGAATGCCTTCAACGAAGCCCTCTATGACGCGACGGCCGAGGCGCTGTGGGCCGCGGCCGAGGATCCCGAGGTCGCCGTCGTGCTATTGACCGGCGCCGGGCGCGGCTTCAGCGCCGGTACCGACCTCGCCGAGATGCAGGCGCGGATCACCGACCCCGATTTCACGCCGGGAAAGCACGGCTTCGTCGGCTTGATCGACGCGCTCAGCGCGTTTCCGAAGCCACTGATCTGCGCGGTGAACGGCGTCGGGGTGGGCATCGGCGCCACGATTCTCGGCTACGCCGACCTGGCGTTCATGTCCGCGACGGCGCGCCTGAAGTGCCCCTTCACCAGCCTGGGTGTCGCGCCCGAGGCCGCCTCCTCGTATCTGCTGCCGCAGCTGGTGGGCCGGCAGAACGCCGCCTGGTTGCTCATGTCCTCGGAATGGATCGATGCCGAAGAGGCGCTGCGGATGGGCCTGGTGTGGCGGGTCTGCAATCCGGACGAGTTGTTGCCCGAGGCCCGTCGGCACGCCGAAATCCTTGCGGCGCGGCCGATTTCGAGCCTGATGGCCGTCAAGCACACGATGGTCGAACCGATCCGTCCGGAGATCGCGGCGGCCAGCGCGCGGGAAAACGCTCATTTCGCCGAGTTGATGGGCGCTCAGGCCAACGCCGCCGCTCTGGCGGATTTCAACAAACGCTGACCGGAGTTATCGCGAGCGAGCGGGCTCGAGTTGGCGCGCGGATTCGATGATCGCGCGCAGCGTGCGCCGGCAGCGCCCGCAGTCGGCGCCGGCCCCGCACGCGGCGGCAATCTCCTTCGACGTGCAGGCACCCCGCGCTACCGCCTCGCACACCGTTTGATTGGTGGCCCCCACGCACAGGCATACGTACATCAGCGGGTCCCCCGCGTGCGCGCGTAAGCCGTGCGAACCAGCCTCATATTAGTGGAGTCTAACCTAACTAGATTAGCGGAGTCTAACCTAACGATGGGTGACCTAAGTCATGCCGATGAGCCCAGCCATACCTTGCTGAGCGCAGCCATACCTTGCTGGAAGATTCGAAATCGGCGTGGCAAAGTGCTGCTACAAGCCCGAAACGGCGTGCTTCAGCCCAGCCCGCCGTCCGCGCTCAGACATGACGGCCTTCATACCCCTAAGGAGCGATCGTGCAAGGTGATCCGGACGTTTTGCGCCTGCTCAACGAGCAATTGACAAGCGAGCTCACCGCAATCAACCAATACTTCCTGCATTCCAAGATGCAGGACAACTGGGGCTTCACCGAGCTCGCCGAGCACACCCGCGCCGAGTCCTTCGACGAAATGCGCCACGCCGAGGCGATCACCGACCGCATTTTGCTGCTCGACGGGTTGCCGAACTATCAACGCCTGTTCTCGCTACGCATCGGCCAAACGCTGCGCGAGCAGTTCGAGGCCGACTTGGCCATCGAATACGAGGTGATGGACCGGCTCAAGCCCGGCATCATCATGTGCCGCGAAAAACAGGACAGCACCAGCGCCAACCTCCTCGAGGAGATCGTGGCGGACGAGGAAAAACACATCGACTACCTGGAGACGCAGCTGGAGTTGATGGAGAAGCTGGGCGAGGAGCTGTACTCGGCGCAATGCGTCTCGCGGCCCCCGAGCTGACGCTCTGATTGCCGCTAACTGACCCTGGGCATCCGTAAGCATCGGACGCCGACGGGAAGGCAGGCATGACGAGGACGACACCATCAGCGATCCCGGCCAGCCCGGCTGCCGAGCACGCACCCGGCGACGTCGCGGTCGATCCGCAGCGACGGAATTTCATCTTCGTGGCGGTCTTGCTCGGCATGTTGATGGCCGCGCTGGATCAGACGATCGTGGCGACCGCGCTGCCGACCATCGTCGCCAATCTCGGTGGGGCGGGCCATCAGTCGTGGGTTGTCACCAGCTACCTGCTCGCGTCGACCATCATGACCGCCCTGGTCGGCAAGTTCGGTGACCTGTTCGGCCGAAAGCGGGTGTTCCAGGCGGCCGTCGTGTTCTTCGTCGCCGGGTCGGTGCTCTGTGGGCTTTCGAGTTCGATGGGCATGCTGGTCGCGTCGCGCGCGCTGCAGGGCATCGGCGGCGGCGGGCTCATGGTGACCGCCATGGCGTTGATCGGCGAGGTCATTCCGCTGCGGGATCGCGGCCGCTACCAGGGAGCGATGGGCGCGGTGTTCGGCGTCACCACGGTGATCGGGCCGTTGCTCGGCGGGTACTTCACCGATCACTTGACGTGGCGCTGGGCGTTCTGGATCAACGTCCCGATTTCGGTCGTGGTTTTCTTCGTGGCCGCGGCGGCCATCCCGGCGCTGTCCGAGCGCACCAAACCGGTAATCGACTACACCGGGATCCTGTTGGTCGGCCTGGGCGCCTCGGGGCTGACGCTGGCCACCAGCTGGGGCGGCACCACCTATCCGTGGGGCTCGGCGACGATCGTCGGGTTGTTCGCGGGTTCGGCTGTGACCCTGGGAATCTTCGTCTGGGTGGAAAGCCGTGTCGCCGCGCCGATTCTGCCGACCCGGCTGTTCGGCAGCCCGGTATTCACGGTGTGCTGCGTGCTGTCCTTCGTGGTCGGGTTCGCGATGTTGGGCGCGCTGACGTTCCTGCCGACCTACATGCAGTTCGTCGACGGCGTCTCGGCGACCACGTCGGGCCTGCGCACGCTGCCGATGGTGGTGGGCATGCTGACCACCTCGATGGGCAGCGGCGCCCTGGTCGGCCGCACGGGCAGATACAAGGTCTTCCCGGTCGCGGGCACCGCCGTGATGGCCGTGGCGTTTTTCCTGATGTCGCGGATGGACCCGTCGACATCGACCCTGCTGCAATCGGTGTTCCTGGTCATCCTGGGCGCGGGGATCGGGATGTGCATGCAGACGCTGGTCCTCATCGTCCAGAACACCTCGAGCTTCGACGACCTCGGCGTCGCCACCTCCGGGGTGACCTTCTTCCGCACGATCGGCAGTTCGTTCGGCGCGGCCATCTTCGGCTCGCTGTTCAACAACTTCCTGCACAGCCGGATCGGGCCGGCGCTGGCCGCCAGCCACGCGCCCGCCGCCGCCGCCGCTTCGCCGGCGGCCCTGCACCGCCTGCCGCATACCGTGGCTGCCCCGATTGTGGCCGCCTATGCCGACTCGCTCACCCTGGTGTTCCTCTGGGCGGTGCCGGTCGCGCTGGTCGGGTTTGTGCTGGCGCTGTTTTTGCGCGAAGTGCCGTTGCGGGGGATCGGCAATAACCGCGGCGACATCGGCGAGGCGTTCGCCATGCCCACGAGCCAATCACCCGACGAGATGCTGGAGACCGCGATCGGCCGGCTGCTGCGGGGCGCCCCCGGCATGCGGCTGCGCAGCATCGCCATGCGGCCCGACTGCCGGCTCGACGTCGCCGGGTTGTGGGGCGTCCTGCGGATCTACCGCTATCAGCAGATGTATGGGGCGGCCCGGCTCACCGATATCGGCGACACGCTGCGGATACCTTTCGAAGTACTAGAGCCCACCTTCCGCCGCCTGGTCGGCGCCGGTTTCGTGCAGGGCGACGGGGACCAAATGTGGTTGACGCAATCCGGCGTCCAGCAGGTCGATTACGTGTACTCGCTGCTGGTGGCCTGGATCCTCGACAAGCTGGCCCGTTCACCGAGTTTCGAGGGCCGGCCGGACCGCCGCCAGGTGGAGGCCGCCATGCAACGCATCGCGCATCGGGTTCTGGCACAACGCGAGTGGCACGACGAACAGCCGACGATCGCCCTACCGCAAACGGGCTAGGGCGTACCATCACGCCATGAGCCGAATCGGAACCTTCGCGGACGACGACGTCTACAGCTGGGCCACGAAATCGCCTGACCTTGGCGGCGCGATCGCCAACTTCAGCCAGGCGGTCTACACGAAGAACCGGTTGCCGATGCGCACCCGCGAGCTGGCCCGGACGGTGATCGCACATGACAACGAGTGCACCGTGTGCATGAATACCCGCGATGCCGACGGGCCCGCGGCAGGCGTCGACGAAGAGCTCTACGAGCACGCGCTGGAATGGCGCACCTGGCCCGGCTACAGCGAACAGGAGCGCCTGGCCGCCGAGTTCGCCCACCGCTTTGGCACCGAGCACACCAAGCTGCGTGACGACGAAGACTTCTGGAGCCGCTGCAACGAGCACTTCTCCGAGGAGCTGCTCGCCGACCTCGCGATGTCCTGCGCCCTGTGGGTCGGCATGGGCCGGATGCTGCGCACCCTGGATATCGGCCAGGCCTGCAAGCTGACCTTGCCCAGCCGCGCCTGACCAGCACGCGACGTTTCGGGCTGCCATGACAGCCACACCGCTCGCCGCCGCGGCGATCGCCCAGCTCGAGGGCGAAGGCGTCGACACCGTCATCGGCACCGTGGTGAACCCGGCCGGGCTCACCCAGGCCAAAACGGTGCCGATCCGGCGGACCAACACGTTCGCCGACCCCGGCCTGGGTGCCAGTCCCACGTGGCACGCGTTCGCCATCGACCAGACCGGCATCGCTTTCACCGACGACGTCGGCGTGGTGGGCGATCAGCGTCTGCGCATCGACCTGTCGGCGCTGCGCATCATCGGCGACGGGTTGGCGTGGGCGCCGGCCGCGTTCTTCGAACAGGACGGCACACCGGTCCCCGGATGCAGCCGCGGAACGCTGACGCGAATCGAGGCCGCACTTGCCGACGCGGGCATCGAGGCGGCCATCGGTCACGAAATCGAATTCCTCCTAGTGGAGCCCGACGGTGCGCGGCTCCCGTCGGTGTTGTGGGCGCAGTACGGCCTCGCCGGCGTGCTCGAACACGAGGCCTTCGTCCGTGATGTCATCGCTACCGCCAGCACCGCCGGCGTCGGGATCGAGCAGTTCCACCCCGAATCGGGGGCGAACCAATTCGAGATTTCGTTGTCCCCGCTACCGCCGGTGGCCGCGGCCGATCAGCTGGTGGTGGCCCGGATCATCATCGGCCGGGCCGCCCGGCGCCATGGGCTGCGCATCAGCCTGTCGCCGGCCCCGTTTGCCGGCAGCGTCGGATCCGGTGCACACCAGCACTTCTCGCTGAGCACTCCCGACGGACCGCTGTTCTCCGACGGAACCGGCGCCGCCGGCATGACAGCGGCTGGGGAGAGCGCGGTGGCCGGGGTGATTCGCGGGCTGCCGGAGGCGCAGGGGGTGCTATGCGGTTCGATCGTGTCCGGCCTTCGGATGAGGCCCGGTAACTGGGCCGGCGCCCATGTGTGCTGGGGCACCGAGAACCGCGAGGCCGCAGTGCGATTCGTCAAGGGCGGCCCGGGCAGCGCGCACGGCGGCAATGTCGAGGTGAAAATCGTCGACCCCTCGGCGAATCCGTACCTGGCGTCGGCGGCGATTCTCGGGCTGGCCCTCGATGGGATTCGGCGCGACACGCCACTACCGCCGGAAGCGACGATAGATCCGGCAAAACTGTCCGCCTCGGAGCGCAAGCGCATCGGCGTGCTGCGACTTGCGGAGAATCAGGTGGAAGCGATTGCCGCACTGGATAATTCCGAGCTGATGCGCGGCATCCTGGGCGATGCCGCCGTCGACATGGTCATCGCGGTCCGCCGCCTGGAGCATGAGCGGTACGGCACCCTGGACGACGAGCGGCTGGCGGACAAGTTTCGGATGGCCTGGAGCCTGTGAGCGTGCCGGACCCTTCGGACCTGGCGCAGCGCATCGGCCAAGTGCCGTTGATCGATCAGCACGTCCACGGGTGTTGGTTGGCGCCGGGGGACCGGGCACGCTTCGAGAATGCGCTCAACGAGGCCAACACCGACGCGCTGACGCACCCGGGCTTCGACTCGCAACTCGGCTTCGCCGTCCGTGCCCACTGCGCCCCGATCCTGGAGTTGCCCAAACACGCCGAACCCCAGGCCTATTGGGAGCGGCGCGGCCAGTTCACCGAGGACGAGCTGGCCCGGCTGTTCCTGCCGGCCGCCGGAGTGAGCGACTGGCTGGTGGACACCGGGATCGGCGCCGACGTCGCGGATGTCGAGAAGCTGAGCGCGCTGTCCGGCGACCGCGCTCACGAGATCGTTCGGCTCGAGCAAGTGGCCGAGCAGGCCGCGCAAGCACCCGGCGACTACGCCTCGGCGTTCGAGGAGATCCTGCAGCGGCGAATGACCACGGCCGTCGGCACCAAGTCCATCCTGGCCTACCGGGGCGGGTTCGACGGCGACCTGAGCGAGCCTTCGCCGGCGGAGGTGGCCGAGGCCGCCGGGCGGTGGCGAGATGGCGGCGGCGTCCGGCTGCAAGACCGCGTCCTGCTGCGCTTCGGGTTACATCAGGCGCTGCGGGTCGGCAAGCCGCTGCAATTCCATGTCGGTTTCGGCGACCGGGACTGCGACCTGCATAAGGCCAATCCGCTGTATCTGCTCGACTTCCTCCGGCAGGCCGGCGACACCCCGATCGTGTTGCTGCACTGCTACCCCTACGAGCGCGAGGCCGGCTACCTCGCCCAGGCGTTCAACAACGTCTACCTGGACGGCGGGCTGAGCGTGAACCACCTGGGCGCACGGTCGCCGGCGTTCATCGGGCGAACCCTGGAGATGGCGCCATTCCGCAGAATTCTGTATTCCTCGGATGGGTTTGGCCCCGCGGAATTGCACTTTCTCGGTGCAGCCTTGTGGCGCAAGGGCATTCATCGCGTGCTGAGCGAATTCGTCGCAGACGGGGACTGGAGCGAGGCCGACGCGATCCGGGTGGTCGACTTGATCGCCCGGGAGAACGCCGCCCGCATCTACCGCGTTTGACCCCCGGTGACACCGGGGTACCCCTGCGGATATGCCGTCCGTGGGGGATGTCTTGCAGTGGGCCCGCGATCAAGTGGTATCGCGGGTGCCCAAAGCCGACCTCGACCAGCGCGATCCCGACTACATCCGCGACCAGCTTCCCGGCACCTGGCTGCTGGCGTCGCTGTACTTCCGGGCCGACGTGCGGGGCCTGGACCGCATTCCGCCGGAGGGCCCGGTGCTGCTGGTCGGCAACCACAGTGGCGGCAACGTGCCCCCTGACACGTTCGTCTTCACGCTCGCGTTCTGCTCGTACTTCGGGGTCGAACGACCCTTCTACCAGCTGGCCCACAACCTCGTCGTCTCCGCACCGCCACTGGGCTGGTTGCGCAAGTTCGGCACCGTCGCCGCAAACCACGAGAACGCCCGGTTGGCGCTGGAGTCCGGGGCGGCGCTGCTGGTCTATCCCGGCGGCGACTACGAGGTGTTCCGGCCGTCGTGGGAGCGCCACACGGTCGACTTCGGCGGGCGCATGGGTTACGTGCGGCTGGCCCGCGAGGCGGGCGTGCCGATCGTTCCCGTCGCCAGCGTCGGCGGCCAGGAGAGCGCGCTGTTCCTCGATAGGGGACAGTGGCTTGCCAAGCTCTTGATGACGGATAAGTTGTTGCGGCTCAAGAGCATTCCGATATCGCTAGCGCTGCCGTGGGGTCTGAACATCAGCGACCTGGCCGGCCACATCCCGCTGCCCACCAAGATCGCGATCGAGGTGCAGGAACCGATCGAGGTCGACGGCGACGACCAGGCGGTGCACGACAAGGTGACGGCCAGCCTGCAGGGCGGCGTCGATCGGCTGGCCGCCAAACGCCGATTTCCGGTGATCGGCTGATGCGCGTCGAACGCCGATGCGTGATCAACGCGGACCGCGACGCGGTCTGGAAGATCGTCAGCGACCCGGACTGCTACCCGTCGTTCATGACGAGCCTCGAACGCTGGGAGACGGCCGGTGAGCAGCGCAGCGGGGTGGGCGCGCGCTACACCGTGCACTGGAAGATCGGCTCGGTTCCCGTCGGCGGCCTGATCGAGGTTGTCGAATTCGACGACCGTCGAGACTTGGCCTGGGTCGGCATCACCGGGGTAAACCTGCGTGGCCGAATCCGGTTGCGTGACTGCGGGGACGGCAAAACCAGGGTGACGTTCCGGCTTTCGTATCAGGCACCCGGCGGCATCTTGGGCTACATCGCCGACCGGATCGCGGTACGTCAGGTCGGTCGCAACCTGTCCGCCACGCTGAAATGCCTCAAGGGCCTCGTCGAGGGTTAGCTGTCTTTGGGGGCGTACTGCGGGCAATACTCCTTGATGCTCACGCCCACGAAGTAGCCGGAATGGTAGGCGGGCATGCTGCTGCTGTTCAGCACGTCGGCCGCCACCTGGTTGGGCGTCATGCCCTGGTCGAGTTTCTGGCAGACCATGTGACCGGCCTCGATCGCGTGGCTGGCCGATACGTGGTCGGTGATGCCCTCGGACTTGAGCGCTTTGAGGAATTTGTCGTCGTTGGTATCGGCATGCGCGGTCGACACCGCCGCGAACGGGCCCAGCAGCGCGACCATCGCAGCCACGAACAAGCGGATAGCCATGGATTCACCCCCATTGTCGCCGCAGGCATCGCTGGCAGCATTCGCTGGCAGTGGCTGCGGCCGAACCTCTTTCGAAAGCCGCTATCCCCTTAACGACTCCCGACGACTGATAACCCCTATCGCCGCCGGCCACACCCGCGATCGACAGAGTTCACGCGGTATGCACTAACCGGTAACCGCTCAGACGAGGCCGGTCGCGTCGAACACCCAGCTGGTGTCTCCGGCAAGGCCCTCGAAGTGGTTGGGCGGCGCGAAGCTGACCAGGCTGTTCATGTCCCAATAGTCTTTCCAGACAGTGATTTTCCCGTCGATGACTTTGTGCACCGTGACGAACCTCAACACGCCCTGCTCGCCGGTCGCGAAAGTCCAAGTCTCCGAATGCTCGTACATGACATCGGGACCGTTGGAGACCAGCAGACCGTCGTGGTTCTCGTAGCCCGCGAGCGGCTCCAGCCCCATTTTCAGCCGTTTCACGATGTTGTCGGGACCCCGTGCCGCCAGCGCGGGGACCGGCATGTCCGCGTAGAGGCAGTCGTCTGCCAGGAACGTCTTCACCGCGTCCCAATCGCGCCGCGAAAGTGCCTGCCAAAGCCCGCTTACGACGTCCTCGACCGCGATCATAGAAGCCTCTGTCATAGCGGCAAATAAACTCGGTCGCCGGGCGGATGTCAACCCAATGACGTCGTTGCCCACCCGGCGCACCGGACGCGCTTACGTGTCGACCCGCGCCATCGACCGCGCTGGGCCCAGGATCACCGGCAGCGTCGACCATCCCCGCAGCACGCGCGTGTCACGCCTGCTGCCGGCGCCCGCCGCGCGCACGCCGGGAAAGCGGTCGAAAAACGTTCGCAGGCCCACTTCGCCCTCGGCGCGGGCAAGGGCGGCGCCCAGGCAAAAGTGCCGGCCCCCGGAGAACGCGAGATGTTTGCCGGCATTGGGCCGTTCGATGTCGAAGCGGTGTGGATCGGGGAATACCGACGGGTCCCGGTTGGCCGCGGCGAGGTAGACAACCGTCAATTCCCCACGCTCGACCCACTGGCCCGCCACCTCGACATCGTTGCGGGCCACTCGCGCGGTGAGCTGCACCGGCGATTCCAGCCGCAGGATCTCTTCAACGGCGTTGGGCCACAACTCCGGATGCTGCCGCAGCGCCTCGAGGTGCTGGGGTGTGTCCAGCAACATGCGAATCCCGTTGCCCAACAGGTTCACCGTGGTTTCGAACCCGGCGGCCAGCACCAGCCCGGCGATCGCCTGAAGCTCAGTCTCATCCAGATATGTTTCGGCAGAGCCGCTTTCGGCAGTTTGGATCAACTGGCTCATCAAATTGTCGCCCGGGGATCGCCGCAATTGCCGCAGATGCTCCGCGAGCCAGGCGTTGAATCCGGCGATTCCCTGCTGCACGGTCCGGTACTGCCGCCACGGCAATGCGATGTCCAGGCTAGGCGCGGCCAACTCACCGAATTCCAGGATGCGCCCCCGGTCCCGCTCGGGTACGCCCAGGATGTCGCTGATGATCGCGACCGGAAGCCGCGAGCAATACCGTCCAACAATGTCCACGACACCGGGCTCTTCGGCCAACTCGTCCAGGAGATCGGCCGCGGTCTGCTCGACGCGATCCCGCAATGCGCTGACGGCCCGCGGGGTGAACACGGCCGACACCGTCTTGCGATAGCGCGTGTGGTCCGGCGGCTCGACGGCGAGCAACGACGGCGCACGCAACGGATGCAGAAGGTCGTCGCGGGCGTGCCGCTCCAGCCATCGCATCGGCGCCGGCAGATTCGACCCGAATATCAGCACGCGGAAGTCGTCGGATCGCAGCAATTCATGGGCGACCGCGTGGTCGGCAGTGATGAGGCTCGCCCGGCACTTCACCAGCGGGCCGTGCGCGCGTACTTCGTCGTAGAACGACACCGGGTCGGCGGCCACCTTCGGATCGATGATCAGCCTGCCCTGCAAATCTCCTCGCCGGGCCCCGATCGTCGCGAGAGTCCTGATCAACCCGTGCATCGCAAGCCAGTGCAATCTCCGCTTCATGGCTTCAGCACTCGGCGCTGATCTTGAAGTCCGTCGTGACGACCTTGTTGGGATTGCGGCTGTTGATCCCGTAGGCGCTGCCGGAGATGGTGTACGCCCTGCCCGCGAGTTCGACGTGCGCGCTTCCGACGCCGCCCTGCCAGAAGCTGCCGGTGAACCCGTCGATATTGCGGATCTTCACCCACTGGGGGACCACGCGGTAGCCGCTGAGCAGCACCACCGCTTCCACCTGGCCGTCGCGGTCGGGGATCTCGATGGTCCGGTAGGACTGCAGTTGGCTGCACGCGGGAGGTCGGGCGCTGTGCGTGGTCCCGTCGATGGTCAGGCGGGCGGACCGCAGTGGCGTCGTCTGCGCCTGCGCGCACCCGGCGACGCTGGCGACAACGGCCAGACCGATCGCGATCACCCGTTTCTGCACGGATTCACTCCTTCACTGGGGTCTTTTCCCCTGGGGTTTTCGGCATCAGCGCGGGTAGAGATTTGACGATGCGCCCTCGCACGAGCTCCGGGCTGAGGCCCTTGAACAGGTCGATCAAGCGAATGCCCTTGGGCACATACCAATGCAGCCGCCTCGGGTGGTGGTAAGCCTGCCACGCGGCCTCCGCGACACTGGTCGCCGGCATCAGCCGGAACAAGCCCTTTTTTGGCGAGGTGGCGCGGAGTTCCTCGCCGGACATCGTCGACCCGCCGTCGGCGGAGTGGTTGGTCGTCGTGGTCAGGATCGCGGTATCGATCAGACCGGGAAGGACGTCGGCGACGCGCACCCCGTGTCGCTGCCACTCGACGCTGAGCGCCTCGGTCAGGCCCTTGACCGCATGCTTGGTCGACGAGTACACGGCGATGCGCGGCATCCCGTAGGTGCCTGCCGACGACGACGTCGAGAACATCAGGCTGCCCGGAGCCCGCTTGAGGTAGGGCAGCGCGCCGTAGGCCCCGGTCAGCACCGCTTTGTAGTTGACCTCCACCACGCGCATGGCGGCGTCGTACGGCACGTCCTCGAACCAGCCCGATTCACCGATGCCGGCGTTGTTCCACATCATGTCGAGTCCGCCGCCGGTATTCCCCGCGCAGAAGTCGGCCAGTGCGCCGTCGAGTGCGTCCTTGTCCGTCACGTCGACGACCCGGGTCCACAGCCGCTCGGCGCCCAGCTCCCGGCTCAAGCCCGCCAGACCGTCGCCGTTGCGGTCCACCGCGGCCACTCGCCATCCATTGGCGTGGAAGAGCTTTGCGCCCTCGCGGCCCATGCCGCTGCCCGCGCCGGTGATGAAGATGGATTTCACCCAGGCCGCCTCTAGCCCGCCTCGACCACATCTTTGATGCGGTTCAGCGTTTTGGTCATGTCGCGGATGTTGCGGCGCTTACGCAGAAAGCCGCCCAGCAACCAATACACACCGAGCCACGGCGCCGGGTTGAGGCGAAACGATTCGGTGACGTCCGTGCCACCGCCGGAAGGCGCCAATCGGTAGTGCCAATTGTTCACCGGGCGGTCGCCGAGCATGACCGCGAAGCCGAACTCACGGCCGGGTTCGCACGCGGTCACCTTGCAGGTCGTCCAGTACACCGGGCCTATCTCGTTGCGCCGGACGTGGCCGCGGAATTTGGCCCCCAGCGTCGGGCCGGCGGCATCGCCGAGCCACTCTGCCTCAATGACTTCCGGGGAGAACCGCCCGGTGTTGCGGACGTCCGCGATCAGCTCCCAGATCTTGTCCGCGGGCGCCGCCATATGTACTGTCGCCGAACCTTCCATGGCCTGATCCAAACACAGCTTTGTGCGCGGTCATAGACCATGGGCGGTCATCGACCATCAGTGCGGGATGCTCGCCTGAATGATCCCGTTGATGATTTGTTTGATGCCCTGTGCGGGGTGCGAATACAGCCCGATCGGAAGGCCCGAAGCGGCGCCGCACTTCGGCCATGCCTCGACCCCCTGGTCGGCAAAGACCCGGTTTGCCACCGCGATCTGTTCCTCCCTGGATGCGGCCGCGGGGTTACCGACGCCGCCGTATCTGGTCCAGGTGGCTGGTTTGAACTGCAGCCCACCGTATTCGCCGTTGCCAGTGTTGGCCTGCCAGTTCCCGCCGGATTCGCACTGCGCCACCGCATCCCAGTTGGGGGTGACGGGGGTGGCGTTGGCTTCGACGGTTGAAGTAGTCAGCGACGCTGCAACGAACCCGCCGGCCATCAGGGACTTGACGAGAGGCTTGCAGAGTTTACTCATGTCAAACAATTCGGCAGCTGTGTCCGAAGCGTTACCAATTCGAAAATTGGCCGAGATAGGCCGTCTATCAGCCGAAATTGGTTCTCACCAGCGGAAAGACAGCTTTAGAGATTCGTAAGAAATGACTAAATCAGCCCTGGCAATACGAGCTCGTCGCCAACGAGAGCGCCTGCCGGTCGACGCCGTCGAGCTGGCGTGCCCAGATGACGCCGCCGCTGGCAGCGTCGAGCTGCGGGGCGCATGCCGGCGAATGCAGCAGGCCCCAGTTGGCCGCGATCTGGGTCAGCATCGTCTGGTTGAGGGCGTCGATCGCGCTGCGCAACGTGGGCAGGTCGGGCGGATCGGCCGGCACGCTGGCCGGGTCGAGCTTCCACGCCGCGAACCGGCTGTATTCGATCGCCTCGGTCGCGTGGATCTGGTCGCGGAAGACCTGGGTGACGTAGGCCGGGTCGACGTGCCGGGCGGTGGCCTCGGCGCCCACCTTGGCGAGTTCTCGTTCCACGCGGTCTGGGTCCTCGATGGCGCCGTGCGTGCGCCACTTGACGGCGGCCACCGGCTCGGCGAGCTGCAACCGCTGCGCGGCCGCGTCGACCAACTCGGTCAGTCCGCTGTCGGCGCGCGCCTGCGGCGCCAGGGCGGCGACCAGAACCGCCGGCGCCGCGATCACGACCCTTAACGCGCTACTGCGCCTGACGATGGCGTCAAGCGCAGTAGCGATGGTCGGACTACGACGGGCTATCCGCCGCCTCCGGGGGTGGCACCCAAGCTGCTCTGCAGGTCACCCTTCATGGCGTTGAGCTGCGCTCCCCAGTACTCCCAGCTGTGGGTTCCGTACGCGGGGAAGTTGAACACGGCGTTGTGGCCACCCGCGGCGTTGTAGGCGTCCTGGAACTTCTTGTTGACGCCGATCATGAAGTTGCTCTCCAGGAACGTCGCCGGCAGGTTGGCACCGCCCAGCTCGTTTGGAGTTCCGTTGCCGCAGTACACCCAGAGCCGGGTGTTGTGCTCGACGAGCAGGTTGACGTTGACCAACGGGTCGTTGCGTTGCCACGCCGGGTCGTTGTCCGGCCCCCACATGTCTTCCTTCTTGTAGCCGCCGGCGTCGCCCATTGCCAAACCGATCCAGCCCTGCCCGGTGGACGGGCTGAGGTAGCCGGACAGCGAGCCGGCGTAGACGAACTGGCCCGGGTGGTAATTGGCCAGGTTCATCGCCGACGCACCGGCCATCGAGATGCCCACCGCGGCACTGCCGTTCGGCTTGACGCCCTTCTGCGAAGACAGATACCCCGGCAGCTCGCTGGTCAGGAACGTCTCCCACTTATAGGTCGAGCAGCCGGCCTTTCCGCACGCCGGGCGGTACCAGTCGGTGTAGAAGCTGGACTGCCCACCGACCGGCATGACGATGGACAGGCCCGACTTGTAGTACCACTCGAACGCGGGCGTGTTGATGTCCCAGCCGTTGTAGTCGTCCTGAGCGCGCAGGCCGTCGAGCAGGTACACCGCCGGCGAGCCGCTTCCGCCGCTCTGGAATTGGACCTTGATGTCGCGGCCCATCGCCCCGGACGGAACTTGCAGGTACTCGACCGGCAGGCCCGGGCGCGAAAACGCGCCAGCGGTCGCCGTCCCCCCCGCAAGACTGATCAGGCCCGGCAGTGTGACGGCCGCTGCTGCACCGACCAATAGCCGCCGTCTCCAGGCCCGAATCTTTTCGCTCACGTCTGTCATACCTGCCCCTTAGTAGTGTGTTCGTCGGGTGCCCTCGGCAGAATTTACCGTGTGAATAGGTCAAATGTCGATTAGGACGCGAAGTAATCTCGGTTTGATATCGGTTAGCGCCCGTCAATTAACCACCGCTGCTCCGTGGGCCTTCGACCTCCCTGACCGCCCGGAACGCCGGGCAACAAGGCCGGTATGGAGCTTCCGAGGCGGCATCGCGGTCAGCCCCGCGGGTAATACATAAAGGCTGTCTAATCAAAATGGCGAACCCGATTTCGCGGAGTTCGATCGGGCCAGGCAATCCTGCGGCGACGCCGCTGCGTCGGCGCGATTTCGGTCGCCGCGGGTCGACACGCTGGCTCAATCTGCGAGTTTGGCCGGGATCCCACACTGGCGCGGCCGAACTTGAATCGACCGCGTAGGCTCTGTCGGAGCAAGCCGATGGAGACCAACCCCTCCTGGTCCGTTCCGGCTCTCACGAATCACCGCACCAGCGGACTTCTTGGTGCGCGCGGTGGTTTGGTCGAGGGCGTTGGAGGCCCGGGAACGATCGAGGTGCAAATTTGGACGCGGTACTAGGGCTATCACTGACGCCAACCACCGTCGGGTGGGTCCTCGCGGAGGGGCACGGCGCAGACGGCACCATCGCGGACCATCGGGAATTGGCACTGCAAGCGGGGCGTGGTGTGCGCGCGGTGAGCACCGCGGAGCAGGTGGCAGAAGAGGTATTGCGGGTGAACGCGCTGGCGGCCGCGGGCGAGCGTCACCTGCGCGTCATCGGAGTCACCTGGAACGACCAAGCATCCGCGCAGGCCGCCCTGCTCGTGGAAGCGCTGACCGACGCGGGTTTCCACAACGTCGTGCCGGTTCGATTGCTCGATGCGGTCGAGACCCTGGCGCGCGCCATCGCACCCGTGATCGGTTACGACCAGACCGCGGTCTGCATCCTCGAGCATGAGTGGGCGACGGTCGTCATGGTCGACACCCATGACGACGAGACGCAAACAGTCGTCAAGCATGTGCGCGGCGGCTTCGACGGGCTGACCCAGTGGCTGACCGGAATGTTCGAACGCAACGGGTGGCGTCCGGGCGGAGTCGTCGTCGTCGGGGCGGACGCCGATACCGCCGGACTATCCTGGCAACTCGAAAAGGCGTTACCAGTACCGGTTTTCGCGCAGACCATGGCGCAAGTGACGGTGGCGCGGGGCGCGGCTCTGGCCGCCGCATCCAGCACCGACTTCACCGACGAGCAACTGGTAGCGCACATCAGCGAACCCGCCGCCGCGCCCGAGCGGAGTCGGCGGTTGTCCTACGCGGGGGCCATGACCGCGTTGGCCGCCGGCACGGTTACCTTCGTCGCGTCGGTCTCCCTCGCTCTGGGCATTCAGCTGGCGCCGGGCGCCCAGCCCGCGGGACCTAAGCACTCGGTGCACCCACCCACGCCGCAAGTCGCCGAGGCCGGCGCTCCCGCGGTCGCACCGCCCCGCGAAACCGAGCAGGCTGCCCCGCATTCCAAGGCGCCGGCCGGTGAGCCGGTTGCGGGGCCGGGAGCGCCGGACGAACAGCAAGGCGTACCGGCGGAGCCGCAGCCCGAGCCGAATGGGCAGCCGTATCTGACCAGGATGCTCGAGCATATCCCCGGCGGCACCGGCGATTCCGGGCCGCACACGCCGACCCAGCCTTAATCCCCGCGGCGCTTGCCCTTCGGGTGCACCCCCGTGAAGGACACCGTCACCTCGTCGGCAACCTGCACCGAGCCCATCAACAACGAATAGGGCTTGACGCCGTAATCGCTTTGGCGAACCAGGGATTCGGCAGACATTCGCCACGAATCACCGAGATCCTCTGTGCGCAAGTCGATTACGTGTTCTCGCGACTTTCCTTTGATGTGTAGCTTGCCGGTGAGGCGGTACCCGTCGCCGGTCTTGTCGATGGCATCAACATCAGCATCGGCGGCGAACCGGATCTCCGAAAATCGCCCGGCGTCCAACGACTTCAACGCGTTGGACCGGATCAAGGCCTTCTCGGGACCGGACAGGCCTTTGACGCCGCCGTCGCCGCGTAGCACCTCGAACGAGTCAGTCTCGACCGCGAGCTCGGCGGCGACGGGTTCGGCGCCGGCCCAACTCACCGTGGCCCGCCACCGCGTCATCGCGATGGTGAGCCGATGACCCATCCGCGCGGCCCTGCCCTTGACGCCGGTACGAAGTAACAGCTCACCGTCGGATGCGTCCAGGTCCCACCGGTCGGTCACACACCGACCCTATTCGGGGCCTTGTTCACATGGTCAAAACGGTGCGGTAGTGCGCCCGGCCGCCTTCCAGCGCCGCATAGCCCTCCGCGGCTTGCGACAGCGGTAATTCCTCGATCCACGCCCGTACGCCGGACAAGACCGCGAAATGCATCGTGTCCTCGACGTCCTTGGCGGTCCCGGAGGGATGGCCGACAATGCTGACGCCCGGCGTTATCAGCTGCACCGGACTGATGGGCAGCGGTTCGGGCGTGACGCCGATGGTGACCAGTTCACCTTGGGGGAGTATGCCGCCCACCGTGGCGGCCATGGCCTTCGAATTGCCCGCCGTGGCCAGCACGACCGTCGCCCCGCCCAAGGCCTTCAGCGCCTCGGCGGGGTCGCTGGCCGTGGAGTCGATGTAGTGGTGGGCGCCAAGTTCCCGGGCATCATCGGCTTTGCCGGTACCGCGGTTGATCGCGATGGTCTCGAATCCCATTGCCCGGGCGAACTGGACCCCTAGGTGGCCCAGGCCGCCGACACCGAGTATCGCCACCCGATCGCCCGGCAGCGCCTTGGTGTGGCGTAAGGCGTTGTAGGTGGTCACGCCGGCACAACCCAATGGGGCGGCTTCGGCGTCGGAGAGCTCTGCCGGTATTCGGGCCAGAGCGCTGACCGGCACGGTCACCGACTCGGCGTAGCCGCCGGGATACTGCCAACTCGGCACCTTGCCGTTCTCGCAGTGAATGAACTGGCCCTTTCGGCATTGATCGCAGTGGTAGCAGCATCCACCGAACCATCCCACCGCGACGCGATCGCCGATCGCGAAATCCTGGACGCCGTCGCCGATTTCAGCGATTTTGCCGGCGATTTCATGCCCGGGCGTCAGCGGCCACGACATGCCCGGAAAGCCACCCGCGACAAAATGTGCGTCGGTGCCGCAAATGCCACACGCGGTAACCGTCAGACGAACCTCGTCGGGGCCCGGCGGCTTGGTTTCGACATCGACCAGTTCTAACGCTGCTCCAGCGGACTTTACGTGAACGGCTCGATGCGTGGGCATGCGATTGATGCTAGTGCGCGACAGGGGATTTCGCCGCCCCGTTGGTGTGGTAGTCCACCTGCCAATGCTTGATGCCGTTGAGCCACCCCGAGCGAAGCCGCTCGGGTTTGCCGATCGATTCCAGGTTGGGTATGCCGTCGGCGATCGCGTTGAAAATCAGGTCGATCGTCATTCGCGCCAGGTTGGCGCCGATGCAGTAGTGCGCGCCGGTGCCGCCGAAACCCACGTGGGGGTTGGGATCGCGCAAGATGTTGAAGGTGAACGGGTCATCGAACACCTCCTCGTCGAAATTGGCGGAGCGGTACACCATCACGACCCGCTGGCCCTTCTTGATCTGCACGCCGGACAGTTCGTAGTCCTCCAGCGCAGTGCGCTGGAACGACGTGACCGGGGTGGCCCACCGGACGATCTCGTCGGCCGCGGTGGCGGGACGCTCCCTCTTGAACAGTTCCCACTGATCGGGGAAGTCGGTGAAGGCCATCATGCCCTGGGTGATGGAGTTGCGGGTCGTCTCGTTTCCGGCGACCGCCAGCAGAATGACGAAGAAGCCGAACTCGTCGTCGGACAACTTGTGACCGTCGATGTCGGCCTCGATCAGCTTGGTGACGAGGTCATCGCCCGGGTTCTTCGCCCTGTCGGCGGCCATCTGCATGCCGTACATGATGAGTTCGACGGAGGCGGTGATGGCGTCGTTGTTGGCGAACTCGGGGTCTTGGTCGCCGACCATCTCGTTGGACCAGTGGAAGAGTTTCTTGCGGTCTTCCTGCGGCACACCCATCAGGCCGGCGATGGCCTGCAACGGCAGCTCGCACGACACCTGTTCGACGAAGTCACCGGAGCCTTCGGCCGCCGCGGTCTCGACGATGCGCCGGGCGCGCTCGGCGAGGTCTTCGCGCAGCCGTTCGATTGCTCGGGGAGTGAAGGCACGCGAAATGATCTTGCGTAAGCGCGTGTGCTGCGGCGCATCCATATTGAGTAGGACGAACTTGCCACGCTCGACCTGCTCACCGACGGTGCCGTCCCGATAGCGCGGTATCGCGGTCTTTTGCAGGCTGGAGAAGATGTCGCTGCGCAGCGAGATCTCCTTGACGTCCTTGTGCTTGGACACCACCCAGAAACCGCCGTCGTCGAAACCGCCGGCCCCGAGGGGTTGCTCGTTCCACCAGATCGGCGCAGTCCTGCGGAGCTCGGCCAGCTCTTCCACCGGCAGCCGCTCGGCGTGAACGTCCGGGTCGGTGAAATCGAACCCTGGAGGCAGATTGGGGGTTGGCATGAACCACTCCTCGATACGACGTGTTCTAGTGCCAATAAACCATTGCAACACCCCGGTTGGGAAGCACCGAAGCAAGATCGACACCACGAACTGCAACATGTTCAGCGGCGATGAATTTTCGTGACGCCGGCGGTCTGCACCAGTGAGCACCGACCAACAGGACCGAGCAAGCGAAAGGGCGTGACCGATGCGCATCGTGCTGAGCGACTTCATGAGCCTCGACGGCGTCGTCCAAGCACCGGGCGGACAGGGCGAAGACACCGACGGCGGATTCGCGCACGGCGGCTGGTCGATGCCCTACTTCGACCCCGAAACGATGGGCGCGGCCGTCACCGAGACCATGGCCACCACGGATGCGCTGCTGTTCGGCCGGCGCACCTGGCAGACCATGGCCGCGGCCTGGCCGGACCGCGCCGGTGATCCGTTCGCCGACCGAATGAACGAGATTCCCAAATACGTTGCGTCCCGCACGCTCACACCGGACGACCTCACCTGGCCTGCCTCGCATCTGTTACCCGCCGGCGACGCGATCGGCGCCATCCGCCGGCTGCGAGCGCAGAGCGGCGGCGCGATTCAGGTCATGGGCAGCGCGTCGTTGGCCGCGCAGCTGATCGACCACGACCTGGTCGACGAGTACCGGCTGATGATCGAGCCGATCCTGCTCGGTGGGGGCAAGCGGGTGTTTCCCAGCGACGGCCGGGCCCGCGCACTCGAGCTGGTTTCCGTCACCTCGACCGGCACCGGCGTTCTAATCTGCACCTACCGTCCGGCCAACCATTCGGAGTAGGGCCCCCGGAAGCAATACGACCTTGTGGCCCGCGGCTCAATGGATATGCTTTGGTGCAGGTCACCGGCGACAAGTGGGGTGGAACATGATTCGGGCACTGCTCAGCGCCGCTTCGATAGCGGGCATCACGATCGGCATGGCACCGTGCGCGGCCGCCGGTTACGACGGCGACGTGCCTGGGATGAACTATCAGGCTTCGCTGGGGGCGCCCTGCGACAACTACGAGCGCTTCATCTTCGGGCGAGGACCAAGCGGCCAGGCCGAGGCCTGTCATTTCCCGCCCCCGAACCAGTTCCCCGCGGCCACCACCGGCTACTGGGTCATCTCCTACCCCCTGTATGGGGTGCAGCAAGCCGGCGCGAAGTGCCCGGGCCCGCAAGCGGCGGCACAGTCGGACCGCGGGCTTCCGATGCTGTGCCTGGGAGATCAGGGCTGGCAAGAGGGATGGTTCACCGGGGCAGGGTTCTTCCCGCCCTCTTCGTAGCGGGTCGGCCGATGAATGACGTCCGCCCCGTCCAAGCATCGATCCCGCGGTGGCTGCGCTTTGTTCTCGCGTCCGATCGCACGGGCTCGGCGTGGTACATCGGGGCCGGCTTCTTCTTCGCCCCATTGCTCGCGGTGCTGTCGCCGTGGCCCGCAGTCACCGCCGTGCTGTGGGGGATCATCGGCGTCGCAGGGTTATGGCTGGGCCTGCTCGGCGTGGCGATGGCCATCGGCCTGGCGCGAATATTGCGGTCCGGCGCCGAGATTCCGGAAGACTACTGGCGGAGCCTGGTCAACTACTGAGCGAGCGGGTCGCCAGGCGCCCCGTCTAGAGTCGTACCCAACGTCCTGCAACACGTCCTGCAAAACGTCCTGCAACCAAGGGAGACTCCGATGGCCATCACCGCCAAAGATGTGGTCGACGCCGCCAGGGACATCGCGACCAATGCCGTCGAAAAGACTTCGGACATCGTCGAACACGCCAGCGACATCCTCCGCGGCGACATCGCCGGGGGTGCCAGCGGCATCGTTCACAATTCGATCGACATCGCGACACACGCGGTCGACCGGGCGAAAGAGGTGTTCACCGGCAAGGGCGCGGTCGACGTCGACGACGACGAGTAGCCGCCGCTAGACGGTGGCGGCCTCGTTGAGCTCGTCGAGCCTGTTCGTCGCCTCCAGGTACTCCTGCACCCAGCGTTCGATGACCGTCGAGGTCTTTTCCACCTTGCTGAACTGGCCGACCACCTGGCCAACGGGATTGAACGCGACGTCGACGGTCTCGTTCGGGTACTTGTTCGTGGCCCGCACCGCCATGCCGGAAACCATGTACTGCAACGGCATTCCCAGTGGCTTCGGGTTGTCGGCCTGCTCCCACGCCTCGGTCCAGTCGTTGCGTAGCATCCGGGCGGGCTTACCGGTGAACGAACGGCTGCGGACGGTGTCCCGGCTGCTGGCCTTGGCGTATGCAGCCTGCTGAACCGGGGTGTTCGAGGCTTCCTCGACCATCAGCCACTGCGATCCGGTCCACGCCCCCTGGGCACCCAGCGCCAGTGCCGCCGCGATCTGCTGACCACTGCCGATGCCGCCCGCCGCCAGCACCGGCACCGGGGCGACCTCCTTGATGACCTGCGGCCACAACACAATTGAGCCCACCTCGCCGCAGTGACCGCCGGCCTCGCCGCCCTGCGCGATGATGATGTCGACGCCCGCATCGGCGTGCTTGCGGGCCTGCGACGGCGAGCCGCACAGCGCGGCGACCTTGAGCCCGGCGTCGTGGATGTGCTTGATCATGTCGGCCGGCGGGGTGCCGAGCGCGTTGGCGATCATCTTGACTTTCGGGTGCTTCAGCGCCAATTCGACCTGCGGGGTAGCGGTCGCCTCGGTCCAGCCCAGCAACTGCAGGGTGTCCTCGTCGGCGTTCTCCACTGGCACGCCGTGATCGGCGAGGATCTTCTTCGCGAAGTCGAGGTGCTCCTGTGGCACCATCTTGCGCAGCGTGTCGGCCAGCTCCTCGGCGGACAGGTGCGAGTCCATGCCCTCGTACTTATTCGGGATCACGATGTCGACGCCGTATGGGTGGTCGCCGATGTTCTCGTCGATCCAGTTGAGCTCGATCTCGAGCTGCTCGGGTGTGAAGCCCACGGCGCCGAGCACGCCGAACCCCCCGGCCTTGCTGACAGCCACCACGACGTCGCGGCAGTGGGTGAAGGCGAAGATCGGGAACTCGATACCGAGTTCATCGCAGATAGGGGTGTGCATACCAACTCCTGGGACGCTCGCCGAATTGAAACGTGTTCTAGTTTAGTACGCACCCCCTTGACGAGGCCAGCCGCCCCTCGCCAGCGTCCCGGAACTACGAAGCGTCGCCGATGTCAGAGCACCACGGTGTGGGCCACCCACAAGATCAGGAACGCGAGGATGCAACCGATGCAGACCAGATGATCCCGCCAGATGGAGCGCGCCAGGCGAGTCTGCTCGGGCGCGCTGTCGGTGCGGTGCCCAAGCCGAACGGCGTCGGGAACGGTCTGGGTCAGTGCCAGCATGATCGGAATGCCCGCGAGCAATGCCGACGTCACGAGCAGCCAGGCGGGGTCGTGCCCGCGCGTGGCCTGAAACCCCAACGCGCCCAACAGGATAAGCATCACCAGGGCGATCAGCCGGTTCATCGGTCGCGACGTGGTCGTCGCCCGGTGGTAATACGCGGCGACGGACGCGAGCACCGCCTCGGGCAGTTCGTCACCGCCGCGGTGCCGGAGAACCTGGGCATCGAAAATCAGATCCATCCATAAGACGGCGAAAAGGAACCCGCCGCACGCCGCAAGTAATGGGGCCACTGGTCATCCACCTCCGCTTCGCCCAGGTCACCATTGTTTCCCAGCGCATCGGACAGGCACAGGGCTTCGGCCGGCGAACCCAGGCGCTAGCCTGACCCGTCATGGGACGAGTGGATGACAAGGTTGCACTGATCAGCGGCGCGGCGAGGGGAATGGGCGCCTCGCATGCCCGGTTGCTCGTGGCCGAGGGCGCCAAGGTGGTGATCGGCGACATCCTCGACGACGAAGGCAAAGCGCTGGCCGACGAGCTCGGCACCGCGGCGCGCTACGTGCATCTCGACGTGACGAATCCCGAGCAATGGGCGGCGGCCGCGGCCGTGGCCGTGGCGGAGTTCGGCAAGCTGAATGTCTTGGTCAACAACGCCGGAATCATGAACTACGGCCCGCTCAAGACTTTCGACCTGACCAAGTGGCAGCAGATCCTCGACATCAATGTCACCGGAACGCTGTTGGGCATCCAAGCGGTGATCGATCCGATGACCGCCGCCGGCGGGGGCTCGATCGTCAACGTGTCGTCCATCGAGGGCCTGCGCGGTGCGGCGTGGGTGCACGGGTACGTGACCTCCAAGTGGGCGGTCCGCGGCCTAACCAAGTCCGCCGCACTGGAATTGGCGCCGCAGCACATCCGCGTCAACTCCATTCACCCCGGTTTCATTCGAACCCCGATGACCGCGAAGCTTCCGCAGGATCTGCTCAACATTCCGTTGGGACGGCCCGGGGAGGCGCAGGAGGTGTCGATGTTCGTGCTCTTCCTCGCCAGCGACGAATCCTCGTACGCGACCGCGGCCGAGTTCGTCATGGACGGCGGCTTGATCGCCGACGTTTCACACAAGGCCGAGTAGCGGTCCCTCAAACCCATCGGCGAAACCACTTGCGCCACTTGCGTTTCAGTGGTTTCGAGAGTGGTTTCTCGGTGGAGATTCTTGTCGGTGTGCCGTCGTAGTATCCGAACATGCTTTCGAGTGATCGTGCGGAGATCGAAGCCGACTATGTCGGGCTGCGCGCCGCGGTGTCGCGGATCCTCGGGCACTCTTACGACGCGCTAACTACGCCCGAGCGGCTGGCATTGCTCGACCAACTCGAGCGTGAGGCGCGGCGGCTACGGGCGCCGGGCCACCAATTGATCAATCAGCTCGCCGGGCAGGCGACGCCTGAAGAGCTGGGCGGCAAGCTGCCCCATGCACTTGCCGACCGGCTGCACATCACGCGCAGCGATGCGAACCGGCGGATAGCCGACGCCGCCGACTTGGGGCCGCGCCACGCGTTGACCGGTGAATCGCTGGAGCCGCGGCTGACCGCGACGGCCGCGGCCCAGCGCGACGGCGCTATTGGGACTGCTCACGTTGCGGCGATTCGCGACTTCTTCAATCAGTTGCCGCATTGGGTGGATGTGGAGACCCAAGAACGAGCCGAGCAACAGCTCGCGCAGCACGCCATCCGGTTTCGCCCCGAGCAACTGCGCAAGCTGGCGGATCGGCTCGCCTACTGCCTCAACCCGGACGGGAATTTCACCGATATTGACCGCGCCCACCGCCGTGGGCTGATCCTGGGCAAGCAGGACATCGACGGGATGTCGCGGCTCAGCGGCTGGCTAACGCCGGAAGTGCGTGCCACCGTCGAGGCAGTGCTGGCAAAACTGGCGGCACCGGGAATGTGCAATCCCGCGGACGCCATCCCGGTAGTCGATGGCGTGCCGGACGAGGAGGCAGTCCAGCGTGACGCCCGTTCGGCGGGCCAACGCAACCATGACGGATTGCAGGCCGCATTACGCGCCGTGCTCGCAAGCGGGAAACTGGGGCAGCACAATGGATTACCGGCGACCATCGTCGTGACGACGACGCTCAAGGAACTCGAAGCGGGTACGGGCAAGGCGGTCACCGGGGGCGGCGCCCTGCTACCGATGAACGATGTGATCCGCCTGGCCCGCCACGCGCACCACTACCTGGCCATCTTCGACAAGGGCCAAGCTCTGGCGTTGTATCACACGAAGCGGCTTGCCTCGCCGGGACAGCGAATAGTGCTCTACGCCAAGGACCGTGGGTGTTCGGCACCCGGCTGCGATGTACCCGGCTATCTCTGCGAAGTCCACCACGTTGACGAGTACGCGGCGTGCCAGGCGACGGACATGGACAACCTCACGTTTGTCTGCGGCCCCCACCATCGACTATTGCGACCCGGCGGCTGGACGACCCGAAAACGCGCCAACGGCGACACCGACTGGATTCCGCCGCCGCACCTCGAGCGCGGCCAACCGCGCACCAACACCTTCCATCACCCCGAGGAGGCGCTGCGCGAGGAAGCCTACGAGGAAGCCTGCGATGACGAAGACGCCGACGACCCTTGATCCGCTCCGTCGGCAACGGGTAGCGTAGTGCTGCCAATTACGAAACGCCTCGTAGCGTAATTCCTGTAGCGTTATGTCACGACCGCCGAAAGGATCGGCTTGATGCGCAGCCGCTATGCCGGCCATCCCTTCACGACGTCGACGCCGGAAATCGCGGCCGCGCTAGAGGATGTCAGCATTCCGACGCTGCTGCTTTCGCTCGTGCATATCACCGGCGACCCGCGATTCATCCGCGAGTTCAAACAGATGGGCATCTTCCTCAACGAAGTCCAGGGGTTCATGTCGGAGGAGGACAAGGCACGAGCCCGCGCGGCGGCACTGCCGGTGATCACCGAATATCGAGACCGCGGATGCCCCGAACCGGAACCGCTGAGCCCCGAGCTCATCCGGGAAATGATGGCCTGGGCGGCCTGCGAGCACGTTCCCGACGACTACCTTGCCCTGGTCTCCGAGGAGCTGGACCTCGACGGGGCCGACCCCCGCCGGCCGGCGCCCCTGCCGCCCGAGCGCGCGGCCGCGCTTCCGGTGCTCGTCGTCGGCTGCGGCGAGTCCGGCATCCTGGCCGGGGTGCGCCTCCGACAGGCCGGCATCCCCTTCACCATCATCGAGAAGAACGCCGGTCCCGGCGGAACATGGTGGGAGAACAGCTATCCCGGGGCGCGCGTCGATGTGGCGAACCACTTCTATTGCTACAGCTTCGAACCCAACAACGACTGGACACACTTCTTCGCCGAGCAGTATGAGCTGCAGGACTATTTCACCCGAGTGATGAACAAGCACGACCTGACCGAGCACGTCCGTTGGAACACCGAGGTTCTCGCGGCCGAGTGGCAGGACGACGACGGCATGTGGGCCGTCACACTGCGCTCGGCCGCCGGGCAGACGAGCACGGTGCACGCGCGGGCGCTCATCACCGCGGTCGGTCAGCTGAATCGCCCCCATATCCCCGAATTCGACGGTGCCGACACCTTCGAGGGGCCGTCGTTTCACTCCGCGGCCTGGGATCACTCGGTCGACCTGACCGGCAAGCGCGTCGCGCTTGTCGGCGCCGGCGCCAGCGGGTTCCAGATAGCACCGGCGATCGCCGGAGAAGTCGAGCGGCTCACCGTCTTTCAGCGCACCGCGCAGTGGATGTTCCCGAATGCGATGTACCACGACGAGGTCGGTGACGGCGTGCGCTGGGCGATGCGGCACCTGCCGTTCTACGGCAGGTGGTACCGGTTCCTCGTGCTGTGGCCCGGCTCCGACAAGGGTCTCGACGCCGCGCAGGGCGACCCGAACTATGCCGATCAGGACTATGCAGTCAGCGACATCAACGCCGCCGCGCGGATGATGTTCACCCAATGGATCACCAGCCAAGTCGGCGACGGTCCAGACTCCCAAGAACTGCTGACGAAGGTCATGCCCGACTATCCCGCCACCGGCAAGCGCACGTTGCAGGACAACGGCAGCTGGCTGCAGACACTGCAACGGGACAATGTCGAGCTGGTGCGGACGCCGATCCGCAAGATCGTGCCACGCGGCATAGTCACCGAAGACGGGGTTACCGAAGACGGGGTCACCGACGACAGCGTGACTTACGAGGCCGACGTCATCGTGTACGCCACCGGATTCCGGCACACCGATGTGCTGTGGCCGCTGAAAATCACCGGCCGTGACGGGATCGACCTGCACGACATGTGGGGGAGCCGGCCGTACGCCTACCTGGGCGTCACAGTTCCGCAATTTCCCAACTTCTTCATCATCTACGGACCCGGCACGCACCTCGCGCATGGTGGCAGCCTGATCTTCCAGTCCGAACTGCAGATGCGCTACATCGATCAGTGCCTGAAGCGGCTGGCGGAGCCGAACGTGCATTCCGTGGAACCGCGTCCGGAGGCGGCCACCGATTGGCACCGGCGCACTCAGACCCAGATCAAGAAGATGGTGTGGTCACATCCCGCCGTCAAGCACTCGTACTTCAAGAACGCCGACGGGGAGATCCACACCGTCAGCCCGTGGCGCCTCAACGAGTACTGGGCTGCCGTCCGCGAACCGGACTGGTCACAATTCGTCATACGAGAACGAAAGTGAAGCGTCAACCATGCGCACAGTAGTCGTCGACGGGCCCCGGAGCATCATGGTCGATACGCGTCCCGATCCGGCGCTTTCCGGACCCGACGGGGCGATCGTCGAGGTCACCGCCGCGGGCATCTGCGGATCGGACCTGCACTTCTACGAGGCCGATTTCCCCCTCACCGAGCCGATGACGCTGGGCCACGAGGCGGTGGGCACCGTCGTCGAAATCGGACCCGAGGTGCGCACCGTCAAGGTTGGCGATCAGGTCATGGTGTCGTCGGTCACGGGCTGCGGTGCATGTCCCGGCTGCGCCACCCGCGATCCGGTCATGTGCTACTCCGGATTTCAGATCTTCGGCGGCGGCGTGCTCGCCGGCGCGCAGGCGGATCTTCTCGCCGTGCCCGCCGCCGATTTCCAGCTGCTCAAGATTCCGGAGGCGATCAGCACCGAACAGGCGCTGCTGCTCACCGACAACCTCGCCACCGGCTGGGCGGCGGCGCAGCGCGCCGACATTCCCTACGGCGGCACCGTTGCGGTCATCGGTCTGGGCGCGGTCGGCCTGTGCTCGCTGCGCAGCGCGCTTTTCCAGGGCGCGGCAACGGTTTTCGCCGTCGATCGGATCGATGGCCGCCTCGACCGGGCGGCCCGGTGGGGGGCGACGCCGATCAAGGCTCCGGCGGTCGAGGCCATCCTGACCGCCACCGGAGGTCGCGGCGCCGACGCAGTGATCGATGCCGTCGCCACGGACACATCCCTGACCGACGCGCTCAACGCGGTGCGGACGGGCGGCACGGTCTCCGTTGTCGGTGTGCACGACATGAATCCGTTTCCGCTCAACGCCCTGGGCTGCCTGATCCGCAGCATCACGCTGCGGATGACCACGGCGCCGGTGCAGCGAACCTGGCCAGAATTGATCCCGCTGCTTGAGTCGGGCCGGCTCGACGTCGACGGCATCTTCACCACGAGGCTGCCTTTGGAGGAAGCGGCCAAGGGCTACGCGACCGCGGAGTCGCGATCCGGCGAGGACGTGAAAATTCTGCTCACGCCGTAGCTCGTGTCGCGGTGACGTACTGCGAGCGCATGAAGCTGTCGATCTTGACGTCCACGTCCGGTGGCGTCATGCCGTAACCGGCCTGCAACTCAGGGTTGTTGCGGACGGGCTCGACCGCCCAGCCATGGCTGGCCAGCCATTCGGCGGGCTCCGCCCTCGTCTCGTAGGTGAGCGCGGAGAAGTCCACGTCACCCGACACGTTCACGCCCGGATGCGTCGACTCCAGGGCCTCGAGCTGTTCGCGGTCCAGCCGCGAGCCCAACGCGCCCAACGCAACTCGGCTACCCGGCGCACACAGCTCGGTGATTCGAGTGAACAAAGCGGTTTGCGCGTCGTCGGTCAAGTAGGGCAACACCCCCTCGACCGACCAGGCGCTCGGGCTTTGCGGGTCGAAACCCGCCGCCCTCAATGGGGTCGGCCAATCCGTGCGTAGATCGGCCGCGACCTCGATCCTGTGGGCCTTCGGCTTCGCGCCGTGCTCACCCAACACGCGCGCCTTGAATTCCAGGACTTTCGGTAGATCAACCTCGAAAACCGTTGCGCCTTCCGGCCATTCGAGGCGATACGCCCGGGAATCCAATCCGGCGGCGACGATCACCGCCTGCCGGATGCCGATTTCGCCGGCCGAGGTGAAGAAGTCGTCGAAGAAGCGCGTCTGCACGCCGTAAAGGCGGGGAAATGCGGTCTCGTCCTCGGTGGTGCCCGGGTTGGCCAGTACACCCGTGAGATATGGGTCCTGTGCGGCGGCGATGAAGAGCTTCGCGTAGTCGTCGCGGACCAGCGGTTGCGCGCTCGCGGCGTGCACGGCGCGCCACCCCGCCACCAGCAGCGCGGTATAACCCACGCCGTTGACGATGTCCCAGTCGTCGTCCTCGGAACGAAGTGACCCGAATTCGGGTGTCCTGCTCACGGTAACCAAACTACCGGCGGCCTCAGAGCTCGAGAAGGACCGTCACGGGGCCGTCGTTCGCCAATTCGACCTGCATCATCGCACCGAACACGCCCGTTTCCACGTGCGCTCCGAGTTCACGCAGCGCCTCGGCGAACTCCGTCACGAGCGGTTCCGCGACCGGCCCCGGGGCGGCCGCGTTCCACGACGGTCGGCGTCCCTTCGCCGTGTCGGCGTAGAGGGTGAACTGGCTGACCACCAAGACGGGCGCGTTCACGTCGGCGGCCGAGCGTTCGTCGGTGAGAATGCGCAGATTCCATAGCTTTTCGGCGAGCCGCCGCGCCTTGTCCGCGTCATCGCTGTGGGTGACGCCGACGAACGCGAGCAGTCCCTGGTTATCCGGCCGAATGGCGCCCACCACACGGCCATCCACCGACACCGCTGCCCTCGAGACCCTTTGCACAAGAACCCGCATGGGCCTCGATGCTGCCAGGTACGCTCGTCGGGTGTCCGTGCTCGTCGCATTTTCGGTCACCCCGCTCGGGGTCGGCGAGGGCGTCGGCGAGATGGTTGCCGAAGCCGTTCGGGTGGTTCGCGATTCCGGCCTGCCCAACAAGACGGACTCGATGTTCACCGTCGTCGAAGGCGAGACCTGGGAAGAAGTGATGCTCGTGGTGCAGCGCGCGGTAGAGGCTGTCGCCGCCCGCGCCCCGCGGGTCAGCACCGTGATCAAGGTGGACTGGCGCAAGGGCGCCACCGACGCGATGACGGAGAAGGTCGCGTCAGTCGAGCGCCATCTGTCCCACGGCTAGCGCTCGACGGCGTCCCGGAACGCTCGCTCGGCCGGGTCACCGTGGACCGCGAACACCACCCGCTCGAGCGAACTCGGCTGGTGCTGCCGCACGGCGTCGACCATCAGGCGCGCGGCGTCTTCGAGCGGGAAGCCACCCACCCCCGTGCCGAACGCGACCAGTGCCAGCGAGCGGCAACCCAGCTCGTCGGCCTTGCGCAGCGTCGAACTCGTGGCCCGCGCGATGATCTCGGCCGAGGTGGGGCCGCCCAGCTCCATCGTCGCCGCGTGGATCACGTAGCGAGCCGGCATGTCGCCGGCGGTGGTCTCGACGGCATCCCCGAGGCCGATCGGCGCCTTCTCGGTCGATTCGCGTTGCACGTCGGGCCCACCGGCGCGGGCGATCGCCGCGGCGACGCCGCCTCCGTGCCGCAGCTCGGTGTTGGCGGCGTTGGTGATCGCGTCGAGTTCGAGCTTGGTGACGTCGGCCTGCAATACCTCTAACTCGATCATCGGTTCATCCTCTCGCAGCCGTCCCGCGGGCGCGCCAGTAGGCTCATGCCGGTGAGCGCACGCGCAGGCATCGTGGTCACCGGGACCGAGGTCCTCACCGGCCGGATCCAGGACCGAAACGGGCCGTGGATCGCCGACCGCCTCCTGGAACTGGGCGTGGAGCTGGCACACATCACGATCTGCGGTGACCGCCCCGCCGACATCGAGGCGCAGCTGCGCTTCATGGCGGGCCAGGGCGTGGATCTGATCATCACCAGCGGCGGCCTTGGACCGACCGCCGACGATATGACGGTCGAGGTGGTGGCGCGGTTCTGCGAACGGGAGTTGGTGCTCGACGAAGTTGTCGAGGGCAAGATCGCCGACATCCTCAAGCGGCTGATGGCGCACTTCGATACGGAAAGCTTCGATGCGGTGCGCGCCGCGAACCGCAAGCAGGCCATGGTTCCCGCGGGTTCGCAGGTGCTCGATCCGGTGGGCACCGCGCCGGGTGTCGTGGTCCCCGGAAAGCCGGCCGTGATCGTGCTGCCCGGACCGCCGCGGGAGCTTCAGCCGATGTGGCGCAGGGCCATCGAGACGCCCGCGGCGCAGCAGGCGATCGCGGGCCGAACGATCTACCGGCAGGAGACGATTCGGATGTTCGGTCTGCCCGAGTCGGGGCTGGCCGAAACCCTGCGGAGCGCCGAGGCGTCCATTTCCGGTTTTGACGCACTGGAAATCACCACGTGCTTGCGCCGGGGCGAGATCGAAATGGTCACCCGCTACGAATCCGACGCCGCGGACGCCTATGCGCAGCTGACGAAGCTGCTGCGGGACCGGCACGGACAGCAGCTCTTTTCCGAGGACGGCTCCCAGGTCGACGATCTGGTCGCCCGGTTGCTGGCCGGCCGCCGGATCGCGACGGCGGAATCCTGCACGGCGGGGATGGTGGCGGCGCGGCTGACCGACCGGGCGGGGTCGTCGGACTACGTGGCCGGCGGCGTGGTGGCCTACTCGAACGAGGCCAAGGCGGAGCTACTCGGCGTCGACCCGGCGCTGATCCAGGAGCACGGTGCGGTGTCCGAGCCGGTGGCCGAGGCGATGGCGGCGGGCGCGTTGCGGCGCTTCGGCGCCGACACCGCCGTCGCGACGACGGGCATCGCCGGGCCGGGCGGGGGAACGCCGGAAAAGCCCGTCGGCACAGTATGTTTCACGGTGATGCTGGGAGACGGCCGCACCGATACCCGGACGCTGCGCTTGCCCGGGAACCGCTCCGACATCCGGGAGCGATCGACGACGGTGGCGATGCACCTATTGCGGCGCCTGCTCAGCGGCTAGCTCACGTCACTTCACTCGGCAGGAAAGCGCTTTCGGCGGTGCCGAAGCGAATCCCGGTGGCGTCCTTGCCGATCAGCGTGAGGAAAGCCACCGCGATCAGCACCGGCACGATCGTCGCCGCCAGCGCGAACGGATAGCCGTGCGACTCGGCAAGGCGTTCCTGGATGGGTAAGTTGAACGCCGCCAACAGGTTTCCGAGCTGGTAGGTGACCCCGGGGTAGAGGCCACGGATGGCGTCCGGCGACAGCTCGGTCAGGTGCGCGGGGATCACACCCCACGCGCCCTGCACGCAGAGCTGCATCAGGAACGAGCCGAGACACAGCATCGCCGCGGTGCGCGAATAGGCGAACAACGGCACGATCGGCAGGCCGAGCACCGCACAGAAGACGACGGTGTAGCGGCGGCTGAACCGTTGCGACAGCGTGCCGAAGAATAGCCCGCCGATGATCGCGCCGATGTTGTACACCACGGCGATCCATTTGACGGTCACGCTGGACAGACCCGCGCCCTGGTTCGCCGTCGCGCCCAGGAAGGTCGGGTAGACGTCCTGCGTTCCGTGGCTCATCCAGTTGAACGCGGTCATCAGCAGCACCAGGTAGACGAACCGGCGGATGATCGCGCCCTCGCGCAGCACGTCGCGAATCCTGGTGCTGGTGAGCCGCATTCGATCCTGCGCCGCCTCCCACACCTCGGACTCCTCGACGCGATAGCGGATGATCAGGCTGATCAGGGCCGGGACGATGCTCAGGGCGAACAACCAGCGCCACGACAGGCCAAGCCAATTCATCACCACCAGCGAGGCCACGCTGGCCAGCAGGTAGCCGAAGGCGTAGCCCTCCTGCAACAGCCCGGAGAAAAATCCGCGCCGCTCGACGGGCACCTTTTCCATGGCCAGCGCGGCGCCCAGCCCCCATTCGCCGCCCATGCCGATGCCGTAGAGCACGCGCAGGATCACCAGCACGGTGAAGTTGGGCGCGAAGGCGCACAGGAATCCCACCGCGGAGTAGAACATCACGTCGACCATCAGCGGGAGCCGCCGGCCGACGCGGTCGGCCCACAGCCCGAACAACAGCGCGCCGACCGGGCGCATCACCAGTGTCGCCGTGGTGATGAACGCGACTTCGGTCTTGCTCTGGTGGAAAGTCTTTGCGATGTCGGCATAGACGAACACCACGATGAAGTAGTCGAAGGCATCCATCGTCCAGCCCAACAACGCGGCGACGAATGAATTTCGCTGGTCGGCGGTCATCTTCTGCCGGGGATTATTTTGACGACTGCGTGTGGTCACTTGAGCATCGTGCAGTACCAGGCGGCGCCGCGCGAGAGTAAGTTGACCGAACATGCGAATCATCGACGCCGATGGACACGTTGCCGAGAACCCCTCGCTGGCGATCGAGGCGATCAAACGCTGGCCGGAATACATCAAACCCAGCACCGACGGGCGGCCGAGCCTGACATTCGAGGGCCGCAACTATCCGGAGGATCGGGGCCCCGGCGCGGGATGCCCGCCCGAGCACGGAATCAGCAAGGCGGCCGACCTCAATTGCCGCTCGCCCGAGGGCGTGCTGGGCGACGCCGACCGCGATCACATCGACACGATGGTGCTCTATCCCAGCCTTGGGCTGTGCGCGCCGAGCCTGGAGGATCCGGAGTTCGCCGCGGGATTCTCGCGGCTCTACAACCAGTGGATCGCCGATTTTTGCGCCTCGTCGGGCGGCCGGTTGCGCGGCGTCGCCGTCACCCCGATCGAGCACGGCCAGGCCGCCATCGACGTCATGACCGAGGCCAAGGAGCTCGGGCTGGTGGCGACCCTGGTCCCGCCCGCGCTGAAGACCCGCAACCTAGACCACCCGGACCTCGACCCGTTCTACGCCGCCGCCGTGGAGCTCGGGATGCCGCTGGGCATTCACGGCGCCCCCGGCATTCACCTGCCGAAGATCGGCGTGGACCGCTTCACCAATTACATTCAGGTGCACTGCATCAGCTTTCCGTTCGACCAGATGACCGCGATGACGGCGATGGTGTCCGGCGGCGTCTTCGAGCGGCATCCGCAGTTGCGGGTCGCCTTTCTCGAAGCGGGGGCGGGCTGGGTGCCGTTCTTCATGGACCGGCTGCACGAGCACTACGAGAAGCGCGGCGATTGGGTGGAACGCGGCTGGCGCCGCGACCCGCACGAGTATCTGGCCGCGGGCAACATCTTCGTGACCTGCGAACCGGAGGAGCCGATCCTGCCCGGCGTGATCGACGTGCTCGGCTCCGACTTCATCATGTTCGCCAGCGATTACCCGCATTGGGACGGCGAATGGCCGGAGAGCACCAAGCATTTGCGGACCCGCGCCGACATCAGCGAGGAGGCCCGCGAAAAGATCGGCGGGCTTAACGCGCAGCGCTTCTACGGGCTGAACTGACGCCCATGGGCCCCTTCCTTATTCGCGCCGCGCTGACCGGGTTTGCGTTGTGGGTAGTCACCCAGCTGGTCCATGGGCTGACGTTCGTGGGCGGCAATACGACGCTGCAGAAGATCGGCATCATCTTCGTCGTCGCCGTCATCTTCGGTCTGGTCAACGCGATCATCAAGCCGATCGTGCAGATCCTCTCGATCCCGCTGTACATCCTGACGCTTGGCCTTTTCCACATCGTCGTCAATGCGTTGATGCTGTGGATCACCGCGCGGATCACCGAACACACCACCCACTGGGGATTGCAGATCGATCACTTCTGGTGGACCGCGATCTGGGCGGCGATCGCGCTGTCGATCGTGAGCTGGCTGCTATCGCTGCTGAGCCGCGACGTCCGACGGGTCACGAACCGGTAGTCGTCAGCGGGCCCGCCAGCTCGGCGGTCGCTTCTCGGCGAAGGCACGCGGCCCTTCCTTCGCGTCTTCCGTCGCGAAAACGCGGTCGCTGTGCCGGGTCTCGTTCTCGTATGCCGATTCGAGGTCGAGCGCCAGGCCCTCGAGCGCCGACTGCTTCGTCGCAAACACCGCCAGCGGCGCGTTGGCCGCGATGCGCTCGGCGTAGTCATACGCCGTCTCCATCAGCTGATCCGCCGGCACCACGCGATTGAGCAGTCCCATGGCCAGGGCTCGCTCCGCGTCGACCATGTCGGCGGTCAGCAGCAGTTCCATCGCCAGCGCGTAGGGCAGCTGGCGCGGCAGGCGGACCGTGCTTCCACCGCCGGCGAACAGGCCGCGCTTGGGCTCCATCACCGCGAATCGCGCGTCGGGCACGGCCACTCGAATGTCGGTGCAGCCCAACATCTCGAAGCCGCCCGCCACGCAGGTACCGTTCACCGCGGCGATGATCGGCTTGTACACCGGGAAGCGATGCAAGACGGCGTGGATGGCATCGTCCTTGTTCCAGCCTTCGGGCTGGGGCAGGTCGCCGGTGAGTTCCGGGATGAATTTCTTCAAGTCAGCACCGGTGCAGAAATCCCGCCCGACGCCCGTGACCACGGCAACCCAGGCGCTGGCGTCATCGCGAAAGGCGGCCCAGGCGTGGGCCAAATCGCGGAAATGTTCCATGTCCAGCGAGTTGCGGGTCTCGGGACGGTTGATCGTGATGGTGGCGATGTGCGCGCGCAGGGCGTAATCGATGCTCACAACGTCTCCCGCTCGGTGACCAGACGCACGACGTCGCGCGCGCAACCCCACGACAAGGTCACGCCATTGCCGCCGTGCCCGTAATTGTGGACGCATCGCGATGTGCCAAGTGGCTCGGCCTCGACTCGCACCGATGGACGGTCGGGACGCAGGCCGGTGATGGTCTCGATCACTTCGGCCTCGCCAAGCCGCGGCTCGATCTTGCGGCAGCGCCGCAGGATTCGTTCGCTCACCTCGGGGTCGGGGGTGAGGTCCCACCGCCCGGGAACGCTGATTCCGCCGCACACCACACGCTGGGGGTGGGGGAAATAGCAGGTCCATTCCGGGCCGGCGTTGATTTCCAGAAACAGTTGCCGCAAACCGGGATTGGTGAGCACGACGTGCTGGCCGAACAGCGGGCGCATCGTGTCGTCGCCCGCCAGCGCTGCGGCCCCGAGGCCCGCACAGTTGACCAATATCGGCGCGGCGTCGGCGCCCTCGGCCAGCGATCGCACCGTGCGGGTTTCGATTTCGCCGCCGGCCGCGGTGAGTCGATCGGTCAGGTAGTCGAGGTATTGCGGCATGTCGATCATCGGCAAGGTGGCACGAAACCCGGTGCCGAAGCCCTGGGGGAGATCGGCCGCATCGGCCGGGCGCAGGTCGGGGATCAGCGCGGCCGCCGACGACATCGCCTCGGCCCCGGTCAATTCGCCGACGGCGATCGCCGGCGCCATGCGCACGCCGGTGCCGGGGGTGTCGGCCAATTTCCGGAAGACGCCGAGGGAATGCTCGGTCCAGGCCAGGGTTTCGCTGGCCCGCTCGGCCGGCCGCGGCGGCGCCCATACCGCGCCCGCGACGATCGAGGTTGTCTGGCGAGGCATTGCCGCCGCCCACACCCGCACCGGCCACCCGGCTTCGGCGAGACAGATCGCCGACGTCAATCCGCTGACGCCGGCACCAATGACGACGATCCGCTGGGCGCTGGCCACGGCGTCACGGATCAGGAATGAGGCGCTTGCTGGCCGTTAGGGAGCATCCCGTTGAGGATGCCGAGAATACCTTGAAGTTGGGCCCCCGCGGCCGGCCCGGAAGCATCGGGGGGCGGCGCACCATCCGTCTGCTGCCAGGGCTGGCAGCCGTCCGTCTTGAATGCCTTGTCGGTCGGCTCGATGCGAACCACCTGCGGCTTCTTGCTCATTGAATTGTCGATGAGGTTGCCGTCGGGGTTGCCCATCCGTTTCCAGTAACACGTGCCGTTGGCGACGGGTCCCGCCGAGCTGTAGGTGCCCGGCGCGATGTCGGTCCCCACCGCGAACGTGCCGTCGTGATCGATGCTCGTCTTCGGCCCGGCCGCGGGTGCTGCCGCCGGCGGCTCCGCCGGTGACGGCTCGGGTGACGGCTCGGGATCGCCGTAGGCAACACCGGCGGACACCGCCCAGCCCGCGATGACCAGCGCCGCGGCGCCGAACCGTGCCGCAACGGATGCTGGCGCGTTAAACCACATAGAACAGCAGCGTACCGGGGCCGGCAGCCTATTTCATGTGGCTGCGCCGGTAGCGCCCTGTTCCGCGACACATAAACCTTTGCGACGACACGCCGACGAAGTTCGCTCCGCCTTATGTCTCGGCGAACCCGTTGGGTTGATGTGGGCGCTCGGCGGATGTAGCTAGGTCAGCCTGCGGACCTTGCCGGCGTAGCCGAGCGCGTGCTCGTAGGTGTCAAGGTTGTCTCGGGAAATCCTCGCGTGCACGGGACGTTCGAGGAAGAAACGCAGCACCGGGTTGTAGGCGTGGTAGGTCTCGTGGAAGGTCAGCACCGTGGTGCCGTCGGGCTGTTCCTCGAGTTGGTGATAGCCCTCCGCGCGCGACCACAGCGGCGCGCCGACCGCCACGTAGCGCGACAGCTTGTAGATCTCCGCCTCGGTGACGCTCTCCCACGACCGCCCTTTGCCGCCCGACAACAGGTACTTGGGCACCGGGAAGACGCAGGTGCGGACCAGGCCCTCGCCGGCCTCGTTGCCTTCGTTCAGGATTTCCATGCTGCCGGTGGGCCACGTGAGGACCCGCGGGCGCGGCGCGTCCGGCGGTGCGGGCGGGTGCAACACCCGCCAGACCTTCCTCGGCGGCGCGTCGACATGGAATCGCACGGTGTAGGACTGCATCAGCTTTCTCCCCAGGTGTCCCAATAGGTGACCGTCTCCGGGGGCGGCCGCGAGGCCGGACGGAAGTCAGTGCCGATCGTGTAGGCGACCGGGAACAGCGCGGCCTGCGTCGCCGTCGGCGGAATTCCGAGCACCTCGGCCACCTCTTGCTCCTTGGCCAGGTGCATCGTCGTCCACACCGAGCCCAACCCGCGGGACCGCAGTGCGAGCAGGAAGCTCCAGCCCGCCGGGATGATCGATGCCCACGCCGATGCGGCGGTCAGCAGGGTGGAGTTGTCGATGCGGTTGTTCAGGCAGGGGATGACGTGCACGGGCACCCTGGCCAGTGTCTCGGTCAGGGCCAGCGCGCCGGCGTACACGCGCTGGGTCTGCGGATCGGAGGCCTCCTTGGCCGCGTACGCAAGATAATCGGCGCCAACGCTGCGATAGATCTCGCCGACGGCGGCGCGCTTAGCGGGATCGGTGATCACCAGCCATCGCCAGTCCTGCGCGTTGCTCGCGGTGGGGGCCTGCACCGCCAGCCGTATGCACTCGAGGATCACATCGCGGCCGACCGGCCGGTTCAGGTCGAGCCGCCTGCGCACCGCACGCGTGGTGCTCAGCAATTCGTCGACCGTCGCGATCTCCATTGGTTCCTTCCCGATGCTGGTCCGATGCTGGTTCAGTGCTGGTTCAGTGCTGGTTCAAAGATCGATTGCGCAGGACTGGTCGACACCGAGCACGGTCAAGGAACGTCCCAGTCCGAGGAATACGGCGACGCACAGCGTGAGATCGAGGATCTCTTCGTCGGAGAACAACTCCCGCAGGCGCTCGAAAAAGGCATCGTCTATCGACGTGTGCGCGGTGGCGAAACGCTCGGCGAATTCGATGGCAAGACGCTGGCGCGGCGTATAGCCCGGATAGCTGGCGTACGCGGCGACATGGTCGTAGAGCTCCGGCGCGACACCAGCGTCCGGGCCGGCGTCCAATATGGATTGCGCGCGAAAATCCGAGCACGCCACACAATGGTTGATCTGTGCGATCCGCATCCTGGCGAGCTCGCGCTCGTCGGCCGGCAGGATGCTCTGCTGGTATGCCCCGCGGATCATCCGCTCGACCATGCCGCCGAGTTGCGGTCGTAGCGTCCAGATCATCGCGGCCTCGCCGCCGGGGCCATCCGGCACATTGACTCGGGCCATCCGCGAACTCCTGCCCGGTAAGGACGGTACCGAGTTGAGCAAACCAGATTCTCAACTGAACTGTCTAGGCCACTCGCGTCGTGTAATTGGGCATATGCCAAACCAACCCTGGACGTGGAAAACGGCCGGGGGCTAACGTCCGTTGAGCGGCGTTGAGCCCACAGCGCCGCGAATGGGAGGTCTCCGCGTGCTTTTCATGCACGAATTACACAAGGTGCGCGGCCGCGCCGAAGACGACTTCGAGGGGGCGTTCCGCGACGGCTGGATGCGGATACTCGCCGCGGGTGACGATGCCCGGTTGCTGTGGTACGCCAACCAGGCACACGGCAGTGGACCCGCCTACACCGTCGTCACGGTGACCGCGGTTCGCGACGGAGCGGCGTGGGAGCGACTGACGCTGCGGGTCCAGAAAGGCGACCTGCAGGAGTGGATGCGCAACCTCGACGAGCTGCGCCACGAGGTCGACGCGAAGCTGCTGATGCCGCTGCCATGGTCGCCGCTTCGGGAGGTCGACTTCGACGCGGTCCCCGCCGACGGCCGAGAGCACGAGATGACCCTCTACATGGAAGACACCATGTGGCCCTACGAGGACAAGTTCGAGGAATACATTGTCCGCTGCGGCGAGGTGTACGCCAGGAGTCTTGAGCAGCCGTCGTCAATGCTGAAGATGCATGCGGCATTTCAGCCCGCGCTCGGCAGCCACCTGCGCCGCGAGGTGATCCTGATGCAGCGAATCAGCCGACCCGAGGCGCTGCTTGACCTGCTGCGCAGCCATATCCCCGCCGAGTACCGCGCCCCGGGCACATGGATGCATGACGCCTTGGACCTGCGCGACCAGTGGACCAGCCGGCTGCTGCGCACGTCCGAGTGGTCGCCCCTTTATTGATTACCGAGCCGCACATGAACATCGGGACGATCCTCGACGCGACGGCGCGCGGCGATCCCCACCGCACCGCGCTCATCGTCGACGGGCGCGCGATCAGCTACCGCGCGCTGGCGGCGGCGGTGCGGCAATGCGCCGCCGGGCTGGCCGCCCACGGCGTGGTGGCCGGGCAGCGCGTCGCGGTGGTCGACGGCGGAAGCCTGCTGTCCATCGCGACGTTGCTCGCGGCGGCGCGCCTCGGCGCGGCGGCCGCGCTGATGAACCCGGCGCTGACTCCGCCCGAGCTGCAGGGCCTGCTGAAGAACGCCGGCTGCGCCGACGTGGCGGTCGCGGGGGAGCAGTACGCCGACCGGCTGCGCGAAGCCGGCGCACCCACGGTGTTGACGGGCACCGACCTGCTGGACGGCAACGCGGTCGAGCCGGCCGCCGAGGCCGACACCGTCGCCGACACCGACGCCCCCGCCGACCGTGACGCGTTGATCCTATTCACCAGCGGGACAACCGGACTCCCGAAGGCCGTCGCCATCAGCGCCCGCCGGCTCGCCATGCGAATCAGGGGGATGGCGGCACCATTCCATGCGGACGCCCCGCCCTCGGTGGGGATGATGTGCGTCCCCTTCTTTCATGTCGGCGGCGCGCTGGGCACGCTCGGGAGTTTGTATTCGGGCAACACCTCGGTGGTGCAAACGCGGTTCGATGCCGGCGAGTGGCTTCGTCTGGTCTCGCGGCATCGCGTCACCACCACATTCCTGGTGCCGACCATGCTGCAGCGGATCCTCGACCATCCCGACTTCGCGAACGCCGATCTGACGTCCCTGGTCGCCATCGCCTACGGGGCCGCGGCGGCGCCGATCAATTTGGTGCGCAGGGCAATGGCGGCGCTGCCGCATGTGGCTTTCGCCAACGTATTCGGCCAGACCGAGACCCTCGGGGCTTACACGACCCTGATGCCCGACGATCACCGCGACCCGGCCCGTGCCGGATCCGTCGGCCGACCGCTGCCGGGAGTCGAGGTGCGCGTGGTGGACCCCGACACGGGCCGCGATGTCGAAGCGGGAGCCATCGGCGAGCTGTGGGTCAACACCACCCAGAACGTCACCGAGGGCTGGTTACACACTGGTGACCTGGCACGCCAGGATGCCGACGGTTACATCTTCCCGAGCGGCCGGCTCAGTGACACCATCAACCGCGGGGGTGAGAAATTTGGGCCGATCGAAGTCGAAGAGGCGCTGCGTTCTCATCCGGCGGTCAGTGACGCCGCCGTCGCCGGGATCGCCGACGACGAGCTCGGCCAGCGGGTGGGGGCCGCGGTAGTGGCTTGCGCCCCAGTCACACTCGAGGAACTTCGATCGCATTGCCGACAGGTGATCGCCTACTTCAAGCTGCCCGAGCGACTCGCGATCGTCGACCACATTCCCTACAACTCGATCGGCAAAGTCAACCGCCGCCAGCTCGCCGCGCTCATCGCGGACGATGGTTGAACCCAGGGAGTCCACATGTTGTTTCTGCATGAGACCCACAAAGTGGTCGGTGCCCGGGAGGAAGAATTCGAGGCCGCCTACCGCGAGGGCTGGATGCCCACGCTGGCCAAAGAAGACGACGCCCGGCTGCTCTGGTACACCAACCACGCTCATGGCAGCGGCGTCTCCTACAACGTGGTCACCATCACGGGCATCACCGATGGCACCGCGTGGGAGCGACTGGCGCACCGCGCCCAGGCCGGGGACCTTCGGCCATGGATGCGCGAACTGGACAACCTGCGCCACGAGGTGACGGGCAAGCTCATGTTGCCCGTCGCGTGGTCACCGCTTCAGTCGGTGGACCTGACGACCGTGCCCACCGACGGCGCGACCCATCAGCTGAGCCTGTTCATGGAGGACACCGGCTGGCCCGACGCGCCGCTGGACGACTACATCCGCTCGTGGGACGAAATCTATTACCGGCTGCTCTCCAAGGCGCCACCGGGGATGCGGATCCTGGATATTCAGGCGTGCTTCCAGATCGCGCACGGCAGTCATCGACGACGAGAAGCGATGCTGTGGCAGAAGATTGAGGACGCCAACAACTATGCGGCGCTCGTGCACCTGCTGACCACCGAGACGCCGCCCGAGCACCGGGCACCCGGCAGCTACATGTATGAGGCCTTGAAGTATCGGGATCAGTGGGAGAGCCGGTTGTTGCGGACGTCGGCCTGGTCACCCCTGTATTGAACGCCTCGCTCCCGGATCGCTTGTCGGGGTGACGGACTCCAAGAACGATTCGGCCACGGCGAGAAAACCGTCCGGATCCGACGAGAAGACCACGTGCCCCGTGTCGAGGATCTCGAGCCGGGAACCTCCAATGGCGTCATGGGTCGTATGTGCGGCGCGCAGCGGTATCGCGATGTCTCTCTTGCCCCACACGATGAGCGTGGGCGCGGTCAAATCAGCGGCACGACTTCGCAAATCGTGTGCGGGAGCCGGGAAGCTGCGCCAGAGCCCCGTGGCGAGGCGAACGCCCTCGGCCGTTTTCGCCGCGGCGATCGCGCGCTCGACGATCTGGCGGTCGTTGTCGGTCCTGGACTTCATGTAGCCGCGGACAAACGGGGGAGCGGCCCGGCGAAACACGGCAGGCGTGCCGAGCGCCCGGCAAAAGGCGCGGGCGAGTGCGTTCATCGGCACGAAGCCGCCGGTGTTGACCAGAACCAGGCCGGCGACGAACTCGGGACGGGTGATTGCCAGCCGCGCGGCCGCGAACCCGCCGACCGAATTTCCGATCAACGTCACCTTCGTCAGGCCGAGACCGTCGACGAGATCTTCGAGCGCGTCGGCGAAGAGCGACGCGCTGGGCTCGAGGGCGGGGTCGACGGGATCCGAGTCGCCGTGGCCGGGCCAGTCCACCGCGATGGTGCGGAAGCGGCGGGCAAGCGTGTCGACGATCGGGTCGAAGTCATGTCTGTCGTGCAGTATCGCATGCAGGAGCAAAACCGTTGGCCCACTGCCTAATTCGCTGTAGGCTACCCGGCCCGCCCGGGTTTGGATCGTCGGCATGGGAGTTCCTCTCGACGGAATTGACCGACTGGTCGGTCATTGCTACAGTACAACCCCAGGCACACCCTGACAAGGAGGAAGTCGAGATGCGGCAAGCCCCACCTCCCGAAGCACCGTTCGCGGACAAGATGGCCTACTACCGCACCCAACACACATCGAAGGGGGTTCGGGCCACCCACCTGGTCGGGACGCCGATCATCGCGGCGGGCCTGCCGCTGATGTTCGTCAAGCCGAAGGTCGGTGGCCCGATGTTCGTCGGGGGATGGGCCATGCAGATAGTCGGCCATCGGCTGTTCGAGAAGAACCTCCCGTCCACGCACAAGGGGTGGATCACGTATCAACTGACCGGCGTCATTCACGTGTGCGAGCAGTACGGCGAAATGCTGGCTCACCGCAGCCAGCGCAAGGCGGGATTGCGGTGAGATCGCCTGAGCCGGGCCGTAATGCGCTGCTGGATGCGGGACGGCGGCTATTGGGAACCGCCGACCTGGCCCGAATCTCAGTCAACTCGATCGTCGCCGAGGCCGGGATGGCGAAGGGTAGCTTCTATCAGCACTGGCCCAGCCGCGCCGAATACGTGCGGGCGCTGCACGCTCGGTTCCACGACCAGTTGGAAGAATCGATCGCCGCTGCCATGGCCGACCGACCGCCCGGACGCGACCGGCTCGAGGCGGGGATGAACACCTATCTTGACGGATGTTTGGCCGACCCGGCCACGAAAGCGTTGCTCGTGCAGTCGCGAACTGAGGCCGGACTGAGCGATTTGGTCGCGGCCCGGAATGAGAGCGCGGCCAGGCTGATAGCGCCCGACTTGGCAGCGCTTGGCTGGACGCCACCCGAACCGATCGCCGTGCTCCTCGTGGCGGCGGTCGCGGAGATCGCCCTTATCGAGCTCGCCAACGGCAAGCCCGACAAGCAGTTACGCCGCGCGTTGCTTCGGCTGGCAGCCCGAACGGGTTAGGCGCGTCGTTCAGGGTTTGCAGGCGGGCTCGAGGGAAAGTACCGGACCACCTGATTGCAGGGAGAGCAGATACAGGTAGGTTGGGAGCGAATGTTCGCACGCCACAGTGGATTTGACCAGGGGCTTCGGCGGAAGAGGTGTCAGTCGGATCGGGTTCAGCTCATACGGGTTGAGCACGTGCTCGTAGTTGATCGGCGGGGGCAAGGCCGGGACGATGTCGAGGCGATTGGCGATCCGATACGAGTTGAGCACCACCTGGTCGTAGGTGCTGGCGAACAGCGAATCCCCGGTGCGCGGGCTGCCATACGTGTAGACGGCCGGCGCCTTGAAAACCGTGTTCGCCGCGACGTCGAGGGCAAGCAAGGTGGCCAGCGCTCCGCCCAGGCTGTGCCCGCAGATCGTCACGGAGGTGACGGGTCGCGGGAACGCAAGCGTCGCAAGAGCATTGACCACCGCCGGCGAATCCGACGCGGTCCCCGTCGTCAGCGACTCGTACATGTCGGTGAAGCCGTCTTCCGTGTGGCCGGCGCCGGCCAGGAATGGGCACGGCACCAGATCGAACTCGGCGTCGTGAATCCACTCCAGGATTCCCTCGGTGCCCCGAATCGCGATCACCGCATCACCGGCTTGATTGACCTGACAGATCAGGCCGATGGAAACCTCGTCGGCGGCCCGGATCGGGTTAATGTCGGTCGACAGATCGTTGGCGTAGATCGTCGTGACGATGGTGTAGTCGACGCCGCCGGCGCTCAACGCCCGGCCGGCCGCGTTCGCCAAATCGCCGGGCGGTGTCGCGTAGGTTGCGTTCACCAGTTGGCCGAATTGTATTGCCTTCATTACGTCTAACGTCGGCGGCATCGGCATGGCGCACCCCGTCAGGCTCCGAATGTCCCGGTGAGGACGGCGTGTGCCGTCGCGGCCTGCGCTATCGCTTGCGCCGCATGCGGTCCGGTCGCTCCCGCCGGCAGTTGGAAGGTGGGCGGCAGCTGGTAGAGAGTGAACCGGTAATGATGTGTCCCGGTGCCCGACGGCGGGCACGGCGCCGCGTAGCCGGATTCACCGCTCGAATTCGCCAGAGTGGTTGCGCCGGCAGGTGTCTGACCGTCGGCTGTGCTGCCGGACCCGGAGGGGATTCCGGCCACGATCCAGTGCACGTAGGGTCCGCTAGGGGCGTCGGGGTCGTCGACGACGAGCGTGGCTCCCGACGGGGCCGACCAGGCCAACGGTGGCGCCGTGCTGGCGCCCTTGCAGGTGTACTGCACCGGGATCGGCGCGCCGTCGGCGAACGCGGGGCTCGTAATGGTCAGGGGCCCGGTCGGCGGCGCCTGGGGCGTGGACTGACCGGCTGTCGTCGCTTGCGGCGCCGGTGGCGACGTCGTTCGGGCATTCGTTCGAGCATTATCGCTACCACCGCAGCCGGCCAGCACCACCAGCACTGCCAGGCCCAGGCAGGCCGATGCGATTGGGTGACGTGTGCGACCCGAGGTTTCCATATAACCCAGTGTCGTCAACCGTCATCCCAGAAAACAGGGGTCGCAGAAAACAGGGGCCGCGGCTACTTACCGTCCCCCTTGACCTTGAGCACTCGCTTCCGCAGGCCCTCGGTCGCGGTTTCCATCAATCCCTTCGCCCCCTTCTTGACCAGAAACCCGGGGATCGGCACGGTGGGGTCGACCGTGAGCTCGAAGCGGAGCCGGGTCGAATCGCCTTCGGGCGTCAACGTGTAGCGGCCGTCCTGCGCGCGTTGTTGTTTGGCGCTGACCAGTGACCAGCTCACCCCGTCGTCGTGCACGGAGTAGGCCAGTACCTGTTCGTCGCTGACGCCCACGATCTTGACGACCTGCCGCGATTTGCTTGGTCGGCCTTGGTCGTCGCGCTCCAGGACTTCGACCTTTTGATGGGTCGAGGACCACTCGGGCAGCGATTCGATATCGAACAGGACGTCCAGGATCTCGTCGGGCGTCGCCTCGATGACAACTTCGCGTGAATCGGAGACAGCCATGCTAGGACGCATAGCCACTGTCGCGACGTTGAAACCCGGCCTCCGCAAAACTCCAGCGAACCCTAGGGCACCAACACGACCTTGCCGACGTTCTCCCGCGCGGCCAGGATGCGATGCGCCTCGGGCGCTTCGGCGAACGGAACGGCCGCATGCACGATCGGCGAGATCGTCCCGTCCTGCAGCCCCCGGGTCAGCGGCGTGATCCAGGGCTCCAGCGTGCCGCGGTCGTCCCACAACCGCAGCATGTTCAGGCCGATCACGGCTTTCGAGTCCTCCAGCTGGCGGAGCAGGTTGAAGCCGCGCAACATCGACAGCGCCTGTGGAGCCGCCCGGCGCAGCGAGCGTTTCTCACCCTGCTGCAGCGCCGAAACGCCGTATCCGACAAGCCTTCCGCCGGGGCGCAGCAGGTCGTACGACCGCCGCAGCGACGTTCCGCCGAGGGCGTCGAGGACCAGATCGTAAGGGCCAAGCCCCTGCCACCAGCCGTCGCGACGGTAGTCGATCGCGTGGTCGATGCCCAGCTCGGCGAGCTTCTGGTGTTTGCCGGGTGACGCCGTGCCGTGCACTTCGGCCCCGGCGGCCTTCGCGAATTGGATGGCCGCGATGCCGACCCCGCCCGCGGCGGCGTGGACCAGGACCCGCTCCCCGGCGCGCAGGGACCCGTAGCCATGCAGGGCCGCCCACGCCGTCGCGTAGTTGACGGGCACCGCGGCGCCCTGCTCGAAGCTCAGTGCGTCGGGGATCGCGACGGAGTCGGTGGCCGCGACGTTGACGATCTCGGCGTAGCCCCCAAATCGCGTTCCGGCGAGCACCCGTTCACCGACGCGTCCCGGGTCGACGCCGTCGACGATCCCGGCAACCTCGTAGCCGACGACCGCCGGAAGTTTGGGCGCGTCCGGATAGAGCCCGACGCGGGCCATGTGGTCGGCGAAGTTCACCCCCGCCGCGCGCACGGCGACCCGGAGTTGACCCGGGCCGGGCGGAGCGGGGTCCGGCCGCTGCTCGACCCGCAGCACCGAGGGGTCGCCGTGTTTGGTAATGACGACGGCGCGCATCGCGTCAGGCCTCCGCGGCGGTGGCCGCAAGGCGGGGGAGAACGACGTCACGCCACCCGGATCCCATGCGATGGAAGGCATCGGCCATCCGCTTGTCGTCCAGATCAAAGCCGCTGTGATCCAAGAACACTCGGGTACCGGAGCCTTCCTCCTCGAGACGCCAGGTCAGCGTCCAGGCCGGCGTGAACGTGTACACGAAGCGGTGCGGCGGATCGACCTCGAGCACCTTGCAGGGTTGCTTCCCATAGCCCGGCATGTCGAGAGTGAATTGGTGGCCGACCACCGCGGCGACCTGGCCCTCCGCCCACCAGAGCCGCATCAGCTCGGGTTCGGTCAGCAACCGCCACACCCTGTCCGGCGGAGCGGCCACGAATTGGTCGACACGGATGGTCGCGGGCGTTGAAGTCTCCGTCATTCCAGCTCCTCTGCTGCCTCGGCGAGCGCGGCCAGCCGTCCGCGCCAGAACTTCTCGAATGGATGCAGCCACTCACCGAGTTCCGCCAATGGCTCCGCGGTCAGGCGGTAGATGCGATGCCGGCCCCTCGGTTCGTCCGCGACTAGCCCAGCTTCGCGCAACACCCTGAGGTGCTCGGCGACGGCGGGGCGGCTCAGCTCGAACCGGTCGCTGAGTTCCCCCGCGGATAATTGCTGCCGGGTAAGGATTTCCAGCAGTTCGCGCCGCACCGGGTTGGCCAGAGCGAGAAAGATGCGGTCGGGAGCGGCCATGGTCGACACCATATGTCGGAAATTCCCGACATGTCAATTGGGTGAACAATCGAGTACCGAACAACTGGAGCGGCCGCGTTGCTTCGGATCGGACTGCTGGAGATCTACCGTTAGTGGAACTAATCAGACAGCGACGACGAGGTTGATGTGGACAGCGACATCGCGGCAATCGCCACTCGGCTCAGCGAGAGGATCACCGAGATCGGCGCCGCGATATCCACCACGGTCGAAGACAACATCGCCGAACTTCCCCGCGACGAGCGAATGATCGAGTTGATGCACCGGGGGATACGGGATCACCTCCAGACCATCCTGCATGCGCTGCTGCACAGCGTCGGCGTGGACAAGGTCAAAGCGCCGCCGGCGGCGATCGAGTACGCGAGGCGCCTTGCGCAGCACGACGTTTCGCCCCGTGCGATGATGCGTGCGCACCGGCTGGGGCAACGCCGGATGACCGAGCTGGTGTTCACCGAGTTGCAAGCGTTGGGCCTCGAGCCCGCGGCGAGGGTTGCGGTGATCCAGGTGATCACCAAGGCGCTGTTGAAGTACGTCGACTCGGTGGAGCTGCAGGCCCTCGCGGCGTATCAGGGCGAGCGCCAGTTGCTGCTGGAGAGTCGGAGTACCGCCCGCGAGACGCAGGTCCGAGACGTCCTCCTGGACGACACACCGGTCGACGTCGATGCCGCGTCCATGGCGATCGGCTATCCGCTTGGCTGGCAGCACCTGGCGCTCATCGTGTGGCATCCCAACGGCGATGGGACGGGCGACGGGTTCACGCGGCTGCAACGGTTCATACGCGACCTGGCGAATATCGTCGACAGCTCGGCGAGCCCACTGCTAGCCGCTGCCGAACCGGCAAGCGCGTGGGTCTGGTTGCCGTACAGGTCGCCGCCGGGTGACGTGGTCGCGAAAATCCGCCAGTTCGTAAGCTCGCGACCCGATGCACCCAGCGTCGCGATCGGAGCTATGGGTTCCGGCGTTAAAGGATTTCGGCGCTCCCACCGCCAGGCGCAACGCGCGCGGGCGGCCGGCCGCGCCCGCAGCCGCCTCGAAAGGCTCGACCGGGTGGTGGTCGCCGCGACCGACCCCGGCATCATCACGCCCGCGCTGCTCGGCGCGGGCATCGACGAGATCCGCGAATGGGTGGCCGACATCCTCGGTCCGTTGGCGTCCGACACCGATGACGACGCCGGCCTGCGGAACACCCTGCGGGAATTCCTGCGCTCCGGCTCCGGCTACGACGCCCAGACAGAAGAACTCAGCGCGGATCCCAGCATCGTGAAGTCCGGCGTCGAGAGGGCGGTGGCCAGGCGCGGACGGCCGATCGACGACCGGGTCGATGTCGAACTCGCGCTGCTTGCGTGCGAGTGGTACGGCGCGGCCGTGCTGCTGCGCGGCTGAGCCACTTTTCGGCCCCGTCTCGGGGCGTTACCGTCCTGTCTGTGCATTTCGCGTGGGAACCGCTGACCGACAATGCGTATCGCTGCCGGCTGCCGTTCTGCGACGTCACGGTCGGGCTGGTGTGTGGCCGTTCGGGAGCGCTGCTTGTCGACACCGGCACTTCGCTCACCGAAGCCGCCGCGATCGACGCCGACGTTCGGCAGCTTGCCCGGTGTCCCGTCACGCATATCGTGTTGACGCACAAGCACTTCGACCATGTCTTGGGTTCCGCGATGTTTGCCGGAGCCGAGATCTACTGCGCACCAGAGGTTGTCGAGTTTCTGTCGTCATCCACCGCCCTGATTCGCGCCGATGCTCTGGACCATGGTGCGGATGCCGCGGAAATCGACCGCGCCATCGCGGCATTGCGGACGCCAGACCATGCGGTCTACGACACCGTCATCGGCTTAGGCGATCGCACCGTCACGATCGCCTACCTGGGCCGCGGCCATACCGCTTCCGACTTGGTCGTGATGGCGCCCGGGAACGACAACGACCGGGCCGTGGTGTTCACGGGTGACCTCGTGGAGGAGTCCGCTGACCCGGCGATCGACGCCGATTCCGATGTGACGGCCTGGCCGGCAACCCTTGATCGGCTGCTCGCGCTCGGTGGACCCGACGCGATCTACGTCCCCGGCCACGGAAAAATCGTCGACCCGGAGTTCATTCGTCGCCAGCGGAATTGGTTGAGAGAACGCGCGAACCTGCAGAGCGGCTAGGCGCGGGCCGCGGAGCACGCGGCTATGAGGGCATCCGGGTCGGTGGCGCTCACCCACAGCGAGCGCAGCCGCACCGACCTGAAGACGACCTTCGCATCCACCGGTGGCTCAATCGTCAACGCCACGAGGCCCTTCCCCGACCCATTGACCAGCCAGCGCCCGCGCGAGTAGTGCACGCCCCAGGCGAACACCCGCTCGTCCTTTGCCTCGGCAGTGACGATGGACGCCAACGGGATATGGGCGTCGAACGCCCAGCCCATCTTCACGTGCAAGGTATCGCCGGCCACCCGCAGCTCGCTGCGCTCAGGTCCCATCCCGACGGCAACCGCCAGGGGCAAATACCAACGCTCAAAGCGCAATTTCGCCTCCATGGAGGTGACCATACTCATCGCCGACACTGTTTGCTGGCGATTGCGCGACAGGGCGGTCCGGGCGCCGGCCCTCTCAGACGACGCAAGCCAGGCCGTAGTGTGCACGGGTGACCTTGAGGACGAGTCCGCTCAACCCGCGGTCGGCGCGGAGTCCATTCCCCGGCAGCGGAATTGGCTGAAAGAACTAGCTGGCGTCGCTTCGCATGATCGATGACATAGTGCTCCGTTGGGTCGTCACCGGCCTGTCCGCGCTCAGCGCCGTGGCATGGGGTTTCGTACTCCTGCACCGTCATCGCTCGTGGGTGGAGGTTGTGCGGTGTGTGTTGCACGTCGTGATGGCGATCGCGATGGCGGTAATGGTCTGGCCCTGGGGCGCGCAGCTACCGGCGACGGGGCCCGCGGTGTTCTTCCTGTTCGCCGCCCTCTGGTTCGTCATTTCGGCCGTTGCTTCAGCCGAAACCCTCCCGCTGCGGACGGTGTACGGGTATCACGCCCTGATGATGTTGGCGATGGCGTGGATGTATGCGTTCATTCACGGGCTCCTGCTGCCGGGCCACTCTGTGAAGCACCACCACCACATGGACATGGATATGGCCGGCACGGTGGTGGTGCCGACCACGGTCGGGTCGCCGGGGTGGATCGCGGCGACCAACTGGTTCTGGTTCGTCGGTTTCGGGCTCGCCGCGGCCATCTGGGCGTCCGGTTTCGGGCTGAAGCGGGCGGATGAATCGGATCCCGGTTCGTGGCGTTCGCTCACCGCGCCGGCTCAGGCAACGATGGCCGCCACGATGTCCATCATGTTCGGCGCCACCCTGTTTCAGGGCTGAGCCGATTCTCACCGCGGGCGGCAAACCCCGCTCGCGAAAGCGCGCCGTCCGCCGGTGATTGAACCGTGTTGCCCGGGGATAGACTCACATTCAGCGGAATCGTGCTGAAGAGGAGCGTAATTTCATGGCCATCATCGACGCGGACACCGAAGTTCCCGCACCGTTCGACCAAGAGGTCGCCGCCACGCAGCGATACTTCGACGACCCGCGGTTCGCCGGAATTATCCGCCTCTACACGGCCCGGCAAGTAGTGGAGCAGCGCGGCACGATCCCCACCGACTACACGGTGGCGCGGGACGCGGCCGGGGCGTTCTACAAGCGCCTGCGCGAGCTCTTCGCCGCCAAGAAGAGCATCACGACGTTCGGGCCCTACTCGCCGGGGCAGGCGGTGAGCATGAAGCGGATGGGCATCGAGGGGATCTACCTCGGCGGCTGGGCCACCTCCGCCAAGGGTTCCACTACCGAAGACCCGGGGCCCGACCTGGCCAGCTACCCGCTGAGCCAGGTTCCCGACGACGCCGCGGTCCTCGTGCGCGCGCTTCTCACCGCCGACCGCAACCAGCAGTACCAACGGCTGCACATGACCGAGCAGCAGCGCGAGGCGGCCAAGGAATACGACTTTCGGCCGTTCATCATCGCCGACGCGGACACCGGACACGGCGGCGATCCGCACGTGCGCAACTTGATCCGCCGGTTCGTCGAGGTCGGTGTCCCGGGCTATCACATCGAAGACCAGCGTCCGGGCACCAAAAAGTGCGGCCACCAGGGCGGCAAAGTTCTGGTCCCGTCAGACGAACAGATCAAGCGTCTCAACGCGGCCCGGTTCCAGCTCGACGTCATGCGGGTGCCCGGCATCATCGTGGCGCGCACCGACGCGGAAGCGGCCAACCTGCTCGATAGCCGCGCCGACGAGCGCGACCAGCCGTTCCTGCTCGGTGCCACCAACCTCAATATCCCGTCCTACAAGGCCTGCTTCCTGGCACTCGTTCGGCGCTTCTACGAGCTGGGAGTCAAGGAACTCAACGGCCACCTGCTCTATGCGATGTCCGACGCCGAGTACGCCAACGCCACGGCGTGGCTTGAGCGCCAAGGCATCCAGGGGCTCGTCTCCGACGCAGTCAACGCGTGGCGGGAGAACGGGCAACACTCGATCGACGATCTCTTCGATCAGGTCGAGTCGCGGTTCGTGGCCGCCTGGGAGGACGACGCCGGGCTGATGACCTACGGCGAGGCCGTGGCCGAGGTGCTCGAATTCGGCGAGAGCGAGGACGAACCCGCCGACATGAGCCCCGAGGACTGGCGCCGGTTCGCCGAGCGTGCATCGCTGTTCGCCGCCCGGGAAAAGGCCAAGGAGCTGCGCCTGGACCCGCCGTGGGACTGCGAATTGGCCAAGACACCCGAGGGCTACTACCAGATCCGCGGTGGTATTCCCTACGCGATCGCCAAGTCGCTGGCAGCGGCGCCGTTCGCCGACATCCTTTGGATGGAAACAAAGACCGCCGATCTGGCCGATGCCCGGCAGTTCGCCGAGGCGATCCATGCCGAATTCCCCGACCAGATGCTGGCCTACAACCTCTCGCCTTCGTTCAACTGGGACACCACCGGCATGACCGATGACGAGATGAAGCGCTTCCCCGAAGAGCTGGGCAAGATGGGCTTCGTCTTCAACTTCATCACCTATGGCGGACACCAGATCGACGGCGTTGCGGCAGAGGAATTCGCCGGCGCGCTGCGGCAGGACGGCATGCTGGCGCTGGCTCGCTTGCAGCGCAAGATGCGCCTCGTCGAATCTCCCTACCGCACGCCGCAAACCCTGGTCGGCGGCCCGCGCAGCGACGCGGCTCTGGCCGCATCCTCGGGCCGCACGGCGACCACCAAGGCCATGGGTAAGGGCTCGACCCAGCACCAGCATCTCGTACAGACCGAGGTGCCGAAGAAGCTGCTGGAGGAGTGGCTGGCGCTGTGGAGCGAGCACTACCAGCTGGGCGAGAAGCTCCGCGTCCAGCTGCGGCCCCGCCGCCCCGGGTCGGACGTGCTCGAACTCGGGATCTATGGCGACGGGGACGAGCAGCTGGCCAATGTCGTCGTCGATCCCATCAAGGATCGCCACGGCCGCAGCATCCTCACGGTGCGCGACCAGAACACCTTCGCCGAAAAGCTGCGCAAGAAGCGGCTGATGACCTTGATCCACCTCTGGCTCGTGCACCGCTTCAAGGCCGATGCGGTCTACTACGTCACGCCGACCGAGGACAACCAGTATCAGACCTCGAAGATGAAGTCGCACGGCATCTTCAGCGAGGTCTACCAAGAGGTCGGCGAGATCATCGTCGCCGAGGTGAACAAGCCGCGCATCGCCGAGCTGCTCACGCCCGACCGCGTCGCACTGCGGAAGCTGATCACCAAGGAGGGGTAGCGGCCAAGCTCCCGTCCTACCTGCGAGGGCCCGGATTTGCCCGCGGATTCACTCCGCGTGCCCAATTCACCTTCATTCCTGTTTGCACCCCGCGACGGCGGGGTACGACAGGTTGACTGGGTAAATGTGGCGCGAGTGGAGAGTGGGGAATCTGATGAGATCCGAAGCCAGAACTGCTGTCGCGCTTTTCGGCGGCGCGGCCATGCTCGTCGCAGCGGTCGGATGTGGGGGCGGTGGCAATAAAGGACCCAGCAGTACCACGACGACGACACCAACCACCACTTCCTCGACCAGCGTGGCGCCAACCACGGCGCCGGGCACCGGCGGTGGCGCTCCGACGGGCGGCGGCACCGTCCCCGGTGGCCCCACTGGCGGTGGCGGACCCGGCGGCGGCGGTGGCAGCGTCCCGGGTGGCCCCACGGGTGGCGGCGGTCCCGGTGGCGGCGGCGGCAGCGTTCCCGGCGTCGGCGGAGGCGGCGGTGGACCGGGCGGTGGCGGCGGTTGCGTCGGCAACGTCTGCGGCGGATATCCGTGATCGCATCCCGCCGTTGAGCATGCCGGTATCGAGCGTGCGCTAAAGCACTTCAGAAACGAAGACTTGCTCCCAAGCCGGTGGGGCCATGCAAAGCTGGCCCCACCGGCTGAGCTATCTCCGGAGGTCTAGGGCGGACCGCGCATTCGGGTTATGGTTTCGGACAACTCGATTGCAAAGGGACCTCAATGGCCAAGCTCAGGTTCGGTTATTTCATCGCCCCATTCCATCGCGCGGGCACCAACCCGACGCTTGCGCTACAACGCGACCTGGAATTCATCGAGCACCTCGACGCCCTCGGCTTCGACGAGGTGTGGTTGGGCGAGCACCATTCGGCCGGCAGCGAGATCATCAGCTCACCGGAGATCTTCATCGCCGCGGCCGCCGAGCGCGCCAAGCGGATTCGGTTCGGGACCGGGGTCATCTCCCTCGCGTACCACAACCCCCTTTGGGTCGCCGACCGCCTGATGCTGCTCGATCACCTCACCCATGGTCGCGTGATCGGCGGGATGGGACCGGGCTCGTTGCCCACCGACTCGGCGATGATCGGACTCAACCCCACCGACACTCGCGAGCTTCTCGAAACCAACCTCGACATTGTCGTCCGGTTGCTGGCGGGCGAAACGGTGAGCGCCAAAACCGCCACGCACCAGCTGTTCGACGCCAAGTTGCAGCTCGCCCCGTATTCGGACGGCGGGATCCCGCTGGCGGTGGCCGCGGTTGCCTCGCCCACCGGCGCGAGGCTGGCCGGCAAGCACGGCATCGGCCTGCTCTCCATCGGTGCGACGCTGACCGTCGAGGGCTTCAACGCGCTGTCGTATCACTGGGGCATCGTCGAGGAACGCGCGGAAGCCTTCGGCACCCAAGTCGACCGCAAGGACTGGAGCCTGGTCGGGCCGATGCACATCGCCGAGACCGACGAACAGGCCCGCGCCGACGTGAAATTCGGCATCGAGTCGTGGTTCAACTACTTCCAGAAGGTGGCCGCCTTCCCGCAGATGACGATGCCGGGGGAGCAGCTGGACGAGATGATCGACGTCATCAACGACAACGGGGCCGGTGTCATCGGAACGCCCGAGCGGGCGCGCGAACAGGTGCAGCGGGTGTGGGATCAGTCCGGCGGCTTCGGCTGCTTTCTGCAGATGGGCCACGAGTGGGCCAACCCGGCGGCCACCAAACGCTCGGCCGAATTGTTCGCCGCCGAAGTCATACCGCACTTTCAGGGTCAGGCGCAGCCGACGCTCGATGCCGCGGCGCGCGCCGGCCAGGTGCGCGACGGGCTCGCGCAATCACAGCTGCAGGCCGTCGAGCACATGGCCAAGAAGTACCAGGACGAAGTCAGTTCGAAATAGCTGCTCGAAAACCCTTGAGCCGCAGGAATAATCGCTACCGTCCGCCGGCCGACTCGCGCTCGGCCGCCTTCACCAGGCGGCCCGCGAAAAACCGCACGGCACCGCCCATCGCGGCCCGCATCAGCGGACCGGTCCCGCGCACTCCCTCGGTAAACGAGCCCGTCCAGTGAATGTCGGTGCCGCCGGCCGCATTCGGCGTGAACACGACTTCGCCGAAGTAGTCCTTGGCCGGCGAGGCGGGTCCGACCAGTTTGTAGGCGTGCCGGCGATCCTGCTCGTACTCGACCGTCTCCTCCTGCACCAACACGGGCCACATCCCGACCTTGCGGATAGCCCCGACACCGCCGGGCGCAGGATCACCTTGCCGCGCCCAGCTCGAGTGCAACACGATCGGCTTGGCCCATTTCGACCAGTTCGCCCCATCCGCCACGAGCCGGAACAACGTTGCGGCGGGCGCGCTACTGGTCTTGTCGATCTCGAACGAAAACTTCCGACCCACCATGCCCGACTCCCTGACAACCAAACGACCCCGAGTGGGATTGCCGGGTACCTTACCGTCCACGCCAGGCCAGGCGCATACTCACCCAGTGAGTCAAGCCGATCGCGTTTCAGCCTGCCCGCACCAAACGGGGACCGGTCGGCCCGCTTCGCAACGGCCGCGGGCACGAAAGACGTTGTGAATAAACATGGTAACGCGACTGTCGGTACTAGCCCTCGCAGCGATATTGTCGCTCGGCGGGTGCTCCGACGGTCGAAACGCCACACCCGCCAGCACTACAACAAATCACGACGCCTCAACAACCCGCAGCCAGAACATACTCGACGCCGCTATCGAGGCCGACGGACCCGGATGCTCGGCGGCGGTAGGCATCAAGGGCAAAGTCGTCTGGACAGGAGTCCGCGGCGTCGCCGACGCGTCAAACGGCACCGCGATCACCGCGCAAACCGTGTTCGACATCGCCTCGGTATCCAAGCAATTCACTGCCACCGCGCTGCTGCTGTTGGTTGACGCGGGGCAGGCGACGCTCGACGACCCGTTGTCCCGATACATGCCCGAACTTCCAACATGGTCCGGCTCCATCAGCGTCGGACAGCTGATGCACCAGACGAGCGGCGTCCCCGAGTACGTCGGGCTGCTCGAGGCGCAGGGGTTCCAGTTGAGCGACCGCACGACAGAGGACCAAGCCTTGCAGACGCTGGTCAGCGTGCCGAACCTGGAGTTTCCACCAGGGTCGCGGTTCGAATATTCGAATTCCAACTACCTACTGTTGGGCGAGATTGTCCGCCGGATCACGCGGAAACCGCTGGCGCAGTTGCTAGCCGAGGAAATCTTCCGTCCGTTGAGTCTGGCAATGGTCTTGGATCCGACCGGAGAGGTTCCCGGCAAAGCCATCGCGTATGAAAAGGGCAGCGAGGGGTACCGGGCCACCCGATCAGGCTGGGAGCAGGTCGGTGACGGCGGCATCCAGACCACGCCAAGCCAACTGGTCTACTGGGCGGACAACTACCGAACCGGGCGCCTGGGCGGACCCAAGCTGAGGGAGGCGCAACTGGCCGGCGCGGTGCCAACCGAGCCGACGGGCGGTGACAAGTATGGCGCCGGGATTTACGCGCTGGCCAACGGCATGCTCGATCACGACGGCGCCTGGGGCGGATTCGTCACGGCATTCCGCATCAGCAAGGACCGAGCAACGTCGGTGGCCATCAGTTGCAACACCGATAAGCAAGACCCGGAAGCCCTCGCCGACTCGCTGGCGAAAGTCTGGATGTAGCCCGCGTCAAAGCACATGGGGCGCAACGAGAACCGCGGCGCTCGCCACGGCGAACCCGATCAGGAACGCGATCACCGTAAAGCCCATTACCTGGCGCACATTGAGCTTCGCGATCGCGATTACCGGCAGCAGCCAGAACGGCTGAATCATGTTCGCGACGCCCTCGCCGACCGCGACCGACATCGACATCAACCCGAGGTAAGCCGGCGAGTGCTGGCCAACGGCCACGGCCGAACCAACCGCTATTGGCCCCTGCACCGCCCAATGCCCGCCGCCCGACGGCACGAATAGCGAGATGAGGACGGAACCGACGAACGTCAGAAACGGAAGCGAGTACTGATCCGCGCCGCGCACCAGCGCTTCGGCGAGCACCGTCTGCAGCGCCTTGCTCGACCCCGTTGGCAAATAACCCAGCAGCCCCACGATCCCGCCGTACAACGGATACTGCAGCAGCAGCGGGCCGGATACCTTTGCCGCGGCGGAAAATGCGCGGATGAAGCGAATCGGCGTGCGGTGCAGCAAAGCGCTCGTCACGGTGAACAGCATGATTATTGACGAAATGTTCAGCGCAAAGCCGCTCAGCACGAAGTACGTTACGCCCGCCGCGAAGACAATGACGTTGAGGATCCACAGGTTTTCCAGCCACTCAGCAAAGGTCCGCTTACCCTCGGGCGGGTCCTGCTCGGGTTCCTCCTCGAACACCGCGGGGTCGGGCTCGAGGCTCTGCGCCGGTGCCATGCGCCAGATCGCGGTGCCGAGTAGGGCGAACACGACGAGCACCGCGACCACGTTGTACGGCTGAAAAATCGTCAGCCTTAGCGGCACGATCGTGCCGGTCATCTTGTGAATCACGTTGATTGGGCTGGAAGTGTCGGTGTTGGCGAGCGCGATCGACGACGACAGACCCTGCGTCCAAACGATGAAGCCCATGAACCCAGCGGCGATCAGATAGCCGAAATGCGCACCGGTGAGTCGCTTTGCGACCTGGCGCGCGACCAACGCCCCCGCCACCAGGCCGAGCCCCCAGTTCAGCAGCGAGAAGACGGTACTGACGCAGAAGCACAGCAGGGCTCCCTGAACCTGGTTGGTCGGCTTGCTCGCGAGACGGACGATGGCCCGCTTCAGGACCGGCGCCTCGGCCAGCGTGTAACCCGTCACCAGGACGAGCACCATCTGGAATGCGAAGGTGAAGATGTTCTGCGGCCCCCACACACCGCCGTACCACGCCTTCAGAATGCCGGAGGCGGTGGCGCCCCGGACCAGTAGCGCAACCAACCCGACGACGATCAAGGTCAGGATGACCGCGAACAAATACGGGTCGGGCATCAGCCGTTCGACGTACCGGACGCAAAGCCCGGTGAGGCGCTGAACAAATCCGCCTCGTTCGACGTGTCGGTCCTCTTCCGTCGTCATCGGCTTCCTTTACCGTGATGGTTTGCTCGCGGGTCGTTTCGTTCGGTGGTCTAAACCTTGCCTTACGCAACCGCTGGCCGCTCGGTGGCATCCTGGCGATGTGGGATTGGTAATCCGGTTGGCGGAGTTCCTGATTCTGCTGCTGCCGCTGGTAGGCCTGGTCATCGGCGCGCTGCGGGCCTTTCGCGGCAACCGGCCGCGCACCGCGGAATCGCCCGAGCCCGCGGCCGAGCCGCCCGAACGCACCGCCAACAATCAGGTGGCCCAATGGCAGTCGCTGAAACGGGTCCTGGAGGAGCACAGCCGCACCGACAAACGCTGGCTCGACTACGAGCTCGACTTCGCCAAGCTGCTCGACTTCCCGCTCATGACCGACATGCGTAATCCGCTGACGGTCGGGTTCCACAAAGCCAAGCTCCGGGCGGATTTCCTCCGCCCCGTCAAAGCCGAAGATCTGCTCGACGACCGGGAGACCGCCGCGCTGTATCTGTCCGCAGTCGAGGAGTACGTGAGCGCCTTCAACGTCGCGGAGGCAGAGGCGATGCGCAGGCGCCGCAGCGACTTCTCCCGAGAAGACCAGCAGCGCATCGCGCGCGCCCAGAACCTGTTGCGGGTGGCCTCGGACCCCGCCGCGGCCCCGCAGGAACGCCAGAACGCCTACGACCGAGCCCGTAAGGAACTCGAGGGACTCGTCGTCGTGCCATCCACGACGCAGGCCAGCATTGAGCGCGGAATCTCCGGTCAGATAGAGCCCTAGATCGCGCCGGCGACGGCAGTCGCCGTGCCACGATGATCGAATGACCGCCACGCCCGGCCCGCCCGCCGCAGAGTCGGATGAGAGCCCGAATCTCGCCGGATTCCCGATCGTCGCGCCACCGCTTCCCGGCCGAGTCACCTTCGAGCAGCGCTGGGACGATCTGACCTTCATCCATTGGCCGGTGCGCCCCGAGAGCGTCGAAGGGCTGTGCCCGCCCGCAACCCGCCCCGACGTCTTTGCCGATGGGTTGACGTACGTGGCGCTGGTCCCCTTCATGTTGAGCGGCACCAGGGTCGGCACCGCGCTGCCACTGCCGTATTTCGGCAGCTTCGCCGAGACCAACGTCCGGCTCTACACGGTCGACGACGCCGGGCGACACGGCATCGTGTTCCGGTCGGCGGAAACGGCTCGCCTGGCGGCCGTGCCCGCGATCCGGATCGGCCTCGGCGTCCCCTACACCTGGTCGCGGATGCGGGTGACGCGATACGGCGACCAGGTGACGTATGACAGCGTGCGCCGCTGGCCCCGGCGCGGCCTGCGCAGCCGGGTCACGGTCACCGTTGGCGACCCAATCCAGCCGACACCGCTCGAGGTGTGGCTCACCGCCCGGTGGGGCGCGCACACCCGCAGGAGCGGCCGTACGTGGTGGGTGCCGATCGAGCACGCGCCGTGGCCGTTGCGCGCGGCCGAGATCGTCGAGCTGAGCGACGAATTGGTGGGCGCAGGCGCCGTGCGACCAGCCGGAGATCCGTTGCGTGCGCTGTTTTCGCCCGGCTTGCGAACCCGGTTCGGCCGCGCCCGCGTCGTCGAATAACCCGCGCGGTCAGGGGCAGCAGTAGCCACCGTCGATCACGACGTCGGAACCGGTCATGTAGCTCGATGCCTCGCTGGCCAGGTACAGGTAGAGGCCGCTGAGCTCGTCCGGCCGGCCCAGGCGGCCCAGCGGTATCTTGGGCTCCCACAGCGCGTGTAGCTCGGCCATGGGCATGACGAGCTCGGTGAGGATATAGCCCGGACTGACGCTGTTGACCCGGATCTTGTGCGGCGCGAATTCGACGGCCATGGCCTTGGTCAGGTGGATGACCGCCGCCTTCGAAGCGCAGTAGTGGCCGACCTGCTGCGGGATGTTGATGATGTGTCCGGACATCGAGGCGGTGTTGATGATGACTCCGCCTTGTCCCTGCCGGACCATTGCCCGGGCCGCCGCCTGGGCGGTGAGAAACACACCCGTCACGTTGGTGTCCTGAATGCGCTGGAATTCCTCCGGGGACATCTGCAGCATCGGAGTGACGGCGACGATCCCAGCGTTGCAGACCGCGATGTCGATGCCGCCCAGCTCGGCGGTCACCCGGTCCAACATCGCGTTTACCTGGTCCGGCCGGGTCACGTCGCAACACACCGGCACGACCTTGCCGGTGCTCGCGAGCTCTGCGGCGACCTGCTCCAGGGTGTCCGGGTGCCGTGCCGCGATGGCCACTTCCGCGCCCGCTTGCAGGTACGCCCGCGCGACTTCCTTGCCGATGCCGCTGGACGCCCCGGTTACCAGGGCCCGCTTGCCGTCCAAGTTGAACAAGTCCAACACGTTCATCCGAGATCCCCATCCATCCGAGCCACCCAAAAACCGGAACACGTTCTAGTGTGTCCGTCATGGGCAAATTCACCAGGGCCGAAATCGAGCAAGCTTTCGCGAACTACACCACCGTCGTCGAGGGGTGCAGCGCTTCGGGTGACTGGCGACCGTTCGCGGATTTGTTCACCGAGGACGTCGTCTACACCGAGCACCACTATGGCGTCTTTCACGGCCGGGAGGCGGTCCGGGACTGGATCGTCGCGGTGATGGCCCCATTCCCACACATGCGTTTTCCCAACGACTGGATCGCCTACGACGACGACAACGACGCGATCGTCATGATGATCAAGAACCTGCTCGACCACCCCACGGACCCCGACGGCGAGCCGTTCTGGTTCCCGAACTGGACGCGGCTGGTCTATGGCGGCGACGGCCTGTTTTCCAGCGAGGAAGACATCTACAACCCCAACCGTGATGCGCCGGGGGTCGTCGCGGCGTGGATGCAGGCCGGCGGCCAGCTTGCCTCCGACGAAATCCTGCAGCCCAACGCCTAGCTAGGCCGGCGACCGATCCGGCTGGCGACTGCGCCGGCGTGAACGGACTGCCGTCAGCGCCTGCTCCCAGGCCAGCAGCGTGGCGGCCTTGAGGTTGGCCGGTTTGACGCTGTCGCGGGAAAGCAGCGCCGTCGCAGCGGCTTTCGTGGTCGCCGAGGCCTTGGACATATGGCCGCTGTCGAACGGTGGCTGCGGGTCGTATTCGATGGCGAGCTGGATGGCCTTCGCGCGGCCTTCGCCGCCGATCTCGCCGGCCAGCCACAGCGCAAGGTCGAGTCCGGCGGAGACGCCCGCGCTCGTGACAACGTCGCCCTGGTGCACGATCCGCTCATCGGCGACGGGGGTCGCGCCGAAACCCTTCAGCAGCGGAAGCGCAATCCAGTGCGAGGTCGCGCGCCGGTCCTTGAGCAGGCCGGCCGCCGCCAGGATCACAGAGCCCGAACACACCGACGTCGTCCAGCTGGCGGTCCGGTGGGCCTGACGCAGCCAGTCCAGCAGCCGCGCGTCGCGCGCGTGCACAGGCGTCGACGGACCGCCGGGCACCAGAATCACGTCGGGCGAAGGTGTTTCGGCCAGCGAATGCGTCGCGCCGATGACCAGGACGCCCGAATCGGCGGTGATCGGCCCGGAATCGTGCCAGACGAATCGCACCTCGGCGCCCGGGAGGTTTCGCAGCACCTCGTAGGGTCCGATCATGTCCAGGGCGGTGAATCCGGGGTAGGCCACGAAGGCAATTTGGGTCATGCTGTCGTCCTCTCAGGCGAAGGCCTTGCGGTACTGATCCGGCGAGACACCGACGCGGCGAATGAAGTTGCGCCGCATGGTTTCTGCGGTTCCGAAGCCGCATCGCGAAGCGATCGCCACGACGGTGTCGTCGGTCTCCTCCAACTGCCGGCGAGCGGCTTCGGTGCGGATGCGTTCGACGTAGTGACCGGGCGCCTCGCCGACCTCGTCGGTGAAAACGCGAGTGAAGTGGCGGGGGCTCATGGTCGCCCGGCGGGCGAGTTCGCCGATGCTGTGCGAGCCGCCCGGTTCGGACTCGATGGCCTCCTGCACCTCCCGGATCGAAGGCCGTTTCGCCCGCGGCATCCATACCGGCGCCGCGAATTGCGTCTGACCGCCCGGGCGCCGCAAATAAAGCACCAAATAGCGGGCCACTGTCTGCGCCAGCTCGGTACCGTGGTCGTCCTCGACCAGCGAGAGCGCGAGGTCGATGCCCGCGGTGACGCCCGCGGCGGTCCATACGGTGTCGGAGCTACGGACGAAGATCGGGTCGGGGTCGACGTCGACGGCCGGGAATTCGCGTGCCAGCCGCCCGGCGAACGCCCAGTGCGTGGTCGCGCGGCAGCCGTCCAGCAGCCCCGCCTCGGCCGCAAGGAACGCGCCGGTGCAGACCGTGACGATGCGGCGAGCGGTGCCGGCGACGGCTTTGATCCACGTCACGAGCTCACTGTCGGTTCGCGCGTCGTCGATGCCACCGCCGCCGGGCAACACCACGGTGTCCAGCGGGTCGTCCGGATCCGGCAGCGGCGCCGCCTGGAAGGACAGGCCGGTGGGGGTGCCGACGGGTTGACCACCGGCGGAGGCGACGACGACGTCGTATCCGCCGTCGGTCAGTAGTGACGCGGTGCTGAAGACGTCATGCGGCCCCACCACATCGAGTGCCTGCACGCCGGGAAAGCCGACGATCACCACTTTGCGAGCCATGGACCCAGTGTTGGCCACGTAGGGGCATGGCGTCTACGCCGTGTAGCCCACGAATTAGGACATGCGGACCTGGCCCCGGGCGGCCGTCCCGGGCTTGGCAGACTGTGGCCATGGCACAGATAACCTTGCGTGGAAACCCGATCAACACTGTCGGCGAGCTGCCCGCCGTCGGATCTCAAGCCCCGGCCTTCACCCTGACCGGTACGGATTTGAGCGCGGTCAGCAACGACCAGTTCAGTGGTAAGCCCGTGGTGCTGAACATCTTTCCCTCGATCGACACACCGGTGTGCGCCACGAGCGTGCGGACTTTCAACGAACGTGCGGCCGCCACCGGGGCGTCGGTGTTGTGCGTGTCGAAAGATCTGCCGTTTGCGCAGGCGCGGTTCTGCGGGGCGGAGGGCATCGAGAATGTCAAGACGGGGTCGGCGTTCCGCGGCGGCTTCGCCGACGACTACGGCGTCGGCATCATCGACGGACCCATGGCCGGGCTGCTCGCGCGCGCGGTGGTCGTGATCGGCGCCGACGGCAACGTCGCGTACACGGAGTTGGTGCCAGAGATCGCCCAGGAGCCGGACTACGACGCGGCGCTGGCGGCGGTCGGCTAGAACCTACGGCCAGTCGGGCGGTGGCGGCGCTCAGGTAGGCGTCAGGGTAAACGGCAGCCAGTACATCCCCGGACCATCGCCGGGACATCCGGGTGCGCCGACCGCGAAAGTCCGCTCGCCGCGGAAGCTTCCGTCACCGTTGGGCACCAGGAAGTCGGATCTGGTCGTCGCGACCGTGCCGCCGTCGTCGCAGTGGAACGGGTAGTCCGAGCTCGACGCCCACCGGTCGCCCGCCCACCGGTAGTCGAACAACGCTGGGGCATTGGGGTTGTCCCGCAACTGATCCACCAATAGCCAGTGCGCGACGCAGCCGGAGGCGTCGCAGTTGGTGGTGAAGCTGGCGGCTTGCGTCGACGGTTCCGATGCCCGCGGTTGGCCGTTGAAGGTCTGCTTTGAATGGTCGAGGAACGTGTTGTACGAGCCGTAGAGCGGGACGGGTTCGGGCCGGTCGGCGCCCGCTAGCGGTGCCCCCACACCGAGGGTGACTGCTGCGAAGGTTGCAGCTATCACGACGTGTCGAAGTGCCATTACCGCTCACCTTTGCAGCCGATGATCATTTGTCTTCGTAACCTGTTGTATCGCAACGAAAGCGTGTTAGCCTGCGGTTCCGCGCAGATTTCTCCGAGCGCGAGTGCGGCAAAGGAGCCCAGCGATGCGACCCCTCATCCGAAGTGCCGGCGTCCGCGTCCTCACGGGGATGCTCGTCGGCCTTGTGGCTGTGCAGCTGGCCGGCTGTAGTTCGAAGTCAACCATCAAACCCGACGGCGCCGCGCAATCCGTCGTCGATGTCGTGTCCAAGCAGACCGGCTTCCATCCAACCGACGTGCATTGCCCATCCGGGGTGGAGGCGAAGGTGGGTGGACAGTTCGACTGTCACTTCACCGGGCCCGAGGGCACGCCGTACGTCGCGAACATGCGCATCACCAAGGTTGAGGGCGAGCGGGTCGAGTTCGACGTCAAGACCCACCCGAGTTAGCCGTCATCGGCCGCGCGGATCGATGAGTTCACGGAATCGCTCCGCCGGGTAGACGGATGCACCCAACGTGCGTACCCGGTCGTGCAGCGCCCTGTCCGACGTCACCACGCGAATGTCGTGTGGGCTGGAGTCGGCCCGAACCAGCCGGACTATTTCGTCGTCGGCGGAATTCGCGGCCGCTCTAGGTGCATGCGCTATTTCGACGACCGATGACGTGATGACGGTCGTCGGCGGCCGCTCGAACACCACCGTCACCGTCTCGCCTCCATCGCAGGCCCATCGGTCCAGCCTCTCCACCAGCGTGGCCATCGCGCGGCCGCGGTCCTTCCACCAGCCGTCGGGACGACTCCCGATCACGTTCATGCCGTCCACGATCCATCGCACAAAGACACGGTAGGGCCGCTTTGCCGGTGCGGCCGGACGGGCCGGTACGGTCACCCCTATGACGTCGATAGCCGACACCGGTGACCGGGTCGTTTCGCTGGCTCGCGGTATGCGAGATCTCGTGCGGGCGCAAGCCGCCGAATCTGAGCGGATGCGCACGCTGACCCCGGCCATCGTCGACGAAATGTGGGGCAGCGGACTGATGTCCGCGTTCAATCCCGTTGTGGCCGGCGGTGTTGAGCCGTCTTTCACCGAGATGATCGAGACGTGGATCGAAATGGCTTGGCAGGACGGTTCATTCGGCTGGATCGGCATCGCCAATCTGCCGTCCTCGTTCGCCGCCGCCGCGTACCTGCCCGACGAGGGCTTCGCCGAGGTTTTTACCGCGCACGACAACCGCGTCACGCTGGGCGGCCAGTTCTTTCCCAACGGCCAGGGAACCGTCGCCGACGGCGGTTATCTGTTGAACGGGTCGTGGAACTTCGGCTCGGGCATCGGCCACTCGCAATACATCGCGGCGGGATTTTTGCCGATGGAAAACGGCGAAATGCGCTGGATCAGTGAAGGTTTCCCCGAGATGCGGGTCGCGGTTATTCCGCGCGACGAGATCAGCTTCGACGACGGCTGGTTCGTGCAGGGGCTCAAGGGGACGGGATCCTATGACTACAGCGCCGAGGGCGTGTTCGTGCCAGCGAGCCGCACCTTCGAACTGTTTGTCAGGCAGCCATATCGCGGCGAGTCACCGGCCACCCGCATGGGGCTGATGCCCGTCACCGCCGCCGGCCACGCATCATGGGCGCTTGGTGTGGCCAAGAGCATGCTCGACGATGTCCAGGAACTGGCCGCAACGAAGTTCCGGATGAGCGACATGGCGTCCCTGGCCAGCCGGCCCACGTTCCAGAAGGGACTGGCGCACCACCGGGCGGCCTGGCGGGCAGCCCGCCTACTGGTGCTCGACTCGTTCACCACTGCCGAGGCGGCGGTTGCCGCCGGAGAAGATCTGACCCCGGCCCTGCGCGCTGACATGCGAGTGGCCGCGGTCTATGCCACCGACACGGCCCGAGCCTGCGCCGAATGGGCCCATCTGGTCGCCGGCACCAGCTCGATCCGCGAGGGCAGTCGCCTCGAGCGGGCTTTCCGCGACATGTACACCGGGACGCAACACGCCTTCATCAGTGAAAAGGTGGCCATCGACGTGGCACAGATATGGCTGGGCATCATCGACGACCAGCCGGGGCTCTGACGCGCGGACGGCTGGTTGTCGTTAGCTACAGCAGTTGCTCGCCCCGTCGCTGCTCACCGGAGTTGTCGCTGTCGCTGTTGTCCTGAGCCTGATCAACGGACGCCAGGCCCGGCCCGGCACCGCCGCCGGCCGCCGCTCCCTGGGCGAGTGAGCCGATCGAACTCAGCGGAGCGGCCGCGGCGCCGAGCGCGGACGATGCGGCACCGACGAGGCCGGGTGCCGCCCCAGCGCCGGCACCGACGCCGCTGACCGGGCTCGCTGGGGCAGCGACGCCACCCAGCGATGTGGCCGCGGCGTAACCGGCGGCCGGCACCGAAGCAGCGGGGCTCGCGGCCGGCGCTGAAACGACGGGGCTGGCGGCCGGCGGTGCTGCGGCAGGCGGTGCTGAGGCCGGCGGTGCTGGGGCCGCCAGTGTTTCGGCGCCAAGCAGTGCGGCGTCTCGCCCAGGACGGCGGGACACCGCAGCGGTACCGATAGCCCCGAGCTGCATCGCGTTGGCGTGCAGGGTGCCGGCAGCGGTGGCATCGGTTTGCGTATACATGCGGACGATGTCGATCAGCGCCGCGCCCGTGCGCAGAAGTTCTTGTTGAGCCGCTGTCTGTGCAGCCAGGAACGCCGCGGCGTCCACCCCGAACGCCGCGGCCGCCAGCATCGACACCTCTTCGGCGCCCGCGGGCGCGAGCGCGGTCACCGTGGGCGCCGCCGCGGCGCCCGCGGCCAGGCCTCGGGTCCCCATCTCGATGACCTGCCCACCGATGGCAGCAGCGGCCGGGTCTTGCGACATGGATGTCATATACGTCCTGTTCCTGCGAATTGATGCGCCGACGCCAGCTAGGCGCACTAGGCAATTCTACCGAGGTAGCGGACTGCGTCGTTCACTAATTTGGGCCGCGCAACTCGAATGGCGCATCGACCGTTGGCTCGCCCGGCCGCGGCGCTTAATGCGAGCACAATGCGCAAAACCGGGTAATCGTCGCTTATTTCGACTATCGCCCACAAGAGAGACATCCCGGCCGTCGCGCCGTAATTTCGGTTTCAGCAGATAGCCGAACGCGCCGCACGATCAGTACGGCGAGCCGAAACACCCTCCGCACGAATGACTTTCGCGATGCGCTTCCGCATCGTGGCACGGCGTTGCGGCATTACACAGAGAAGGGGTCGGGAGAATGGTCGCACTGGGAAGCATCAACGCGTGGCAGCCGGGCGAGGGGCCGGTCGTCACGTGGCGGGCCTCAGCTGCCGCGCGCGCGGCGGCTCTCACCGCGCCGCGCAGCGACTTGGCGCCCAGCTACCAAAGGGCTCGGCACCTGCGGTCCGCCTACGACGCCGCGGGGCGGGCCGCGCAGCTGCCCAGGCTGATGGTCGTGGCGTGGGACGTTCCGGGCGTTTGTGACATCCCGGTGATGACGGCGACGCTCAACGCGCATGTCCGCCGCCACGACGCCTACCACGACTGGTTCGAGCTCGAGGACGGCGTCATCGTCCGTCGCAGGATCGAGGACCCCATGGACATCGACCTGGCGCCGATCGAGTTCGGCTACATGGATGCCGATCAGGTCCGCACGCACGCCCTGACGACAACCCCGGGGACGCTCGAGTGGGACTGCTTCACGTTCGGCATCGTTCAGCACGCCGACTACTTCACCTTCTACGCCAGCGTCGACCACCTGCACATCGACGGGATGTCGGCGGGCCTGATCTTCTTCGACGTCCACACGACGTACCAGCACCTGTCGCAGACCGGGGCCGCGGCCGTCGCCCTCCCGCAGGTGGCGAGTTACCGCAGCTATGCCGCGCGCCAGCGTGACGGACTCGCGGAGCTGACCCTGTCCTCGCCGAAGATCATGGCGTGGATCGACTTCGCGCGCGACACCGGCGGCCAGTGGCCAACCTTCCCGCTGCCGGTCGGTGACGGTGGGACCGGCACCGAGGGCACCTTCGTGACGGTCGACCTGCTCGACGCCGCCGACACGGAGTCCTTCGAGATCGCCTGCCACGCCGCCGGCGCCCGGTTCAGCGGGGGAGTGCTGGCCTGCGCGGCGTTTGCCGACCACGAGTTCACCGGCACCGCAACGTATCACGGCTTCACCCCGTACGACACCCGGACTCCTGGCCTCGACTCGATGACCGTGGGCTGGTTCGCCAACCTGGTCCCGGTCAGCGTGCCGATCTGCACTGCCACCTTCGCCGAGGCGGCGCGGGCGGCTCAGGAGTCGTTCAACGCCGCCAAGGCCCTGGCCGACGTGCCCGTCGAGCGAGCGCTCGAGCTGGCGGCGCCACTTGAGCTGGGCGTCGAGCCGCCCGATTCCCGGGCGATGATGGTGTCGTTCATCGACTTTCGCAAGATCCCTGCCGCCGGCCTCTTCGAGGAGGCCAACTGGGGCACCTACGCCGACAACCTGTCACACGGCGGGATCAACTTGTGGATCAATCGCCAGGCGCACAAGACCACCGCGACGATCTCCTTCCCGGACAACGCGGAGGCCCGCAAGTCGGTGCACCGTTACCTGGCGGCGCTGACCCAGGCGTTCTCCTACGCCGTCAAGACGACCCCCGATTGGGTGGATGCCGTTGCGCATCACGCCAACTCGAACCACGGTGTGCCGGTCATCAGCGTGTAACAGCGACGTGTGACAGCGAAAGGACGACGAAAATGAGCAACGCACTCGATCTGGTCGACCAGACCTTTTTCCGCGTCGAGCGGGCGGCCGGAGTCACCAATCTCATCCAGTGTTCGTGGGTGTACGACCGCGGCGCCGATGTCGAGGGGCTGCGCCGGTTCCATCGGCACCTTCGGTCGGGACGGCTATCCCGCCGCATCGAGCGCTCGCCGCTGCCGTTCGGCCGCCATCGGTGGGTGGCGTCCACCGACAATCCCGACCTCGAGATCGTCGAATCGCCCCGGCCCCGTGAGGAATTCGATGCCTGGCTGGCTGAGCAGGCCGAGACCCGCCTCGACGCCGAGCACGGGCCCGGATGGCACCTGGCGGTGCTGCCGTTCACCGACGGCGGCACCGGGGTCAGCCTGGTGGCATCTCATTGCCTGACCGATGCCGTGGGGTTGTGCGAGGCGCTGGCGGACGCGGCTCGCGGCGACGACGGCGCGATCAACTGGCCGGCGGCCGGCTCGCGCCCCTGGTGGCGGGCCCTGCATGAGGACGCGCGCCAAGCCGCACGTGACATTCCCGGCATCGCCCGCGCCGCGGTCGCCGCCTCACGATTTGTCCGGCGTCATCGCGGCGACGCCGCCGTGGCCGCCGCATCCGGGTCGGAGCCCACCGCGGGCACCGACGAAAAAGCCACGCCGCCCACGGCGACCGTCTTCGTCGACGCCGACGACTGGGACGCCCGCGCGCGAGCGCTCGGCGGGACCAGCAACACGCTGTTCCTGGCGTTGGCGGCCCGCCTCGGCCAGCGCATGGGGCGCATCGGCGCCGACGGCTCGGTTGCCTTGACGATGGCCGTCAACGAGCGCACCGCCGGCGACACCCGCGCCAACGCGATCACCAACGTCGACTTCACCGTGGACCCCGCGCCGGCCACCAACGACCTGCGGCCTATCCGGGCCATTACCAAGCAGACGCTGATCCGCTCGCAGACCGAGCCGGACGAGCGCTGGACGCTGCTTCCCCTGGTTCTGCTGGTGCCCGAGCGGCTCGGCAAGCGATGGGTCGGCGCCGCCACCAACAGCGCGGCCAGCGTGGGCTCGTCCAACGTCGGTGTGGTACAGCCGGTCGTCAATCGACCCGACGGCACCGACGCCGACCACTTCGCCATCAGGTCGCTCAGCGTAGGCATGACCGCGGGCATGCTGCACCAGCTCGGGGGGCTGCTGTCCCTGCTCTCCGGAAGGGCCAACGGCCGGGTCTTCGCGTCCGTCGTGGCGTACCAGCCGGACGGCGTGAATTCGGAAGCCGAACTGCAAAGGCACATCTCGGAAATCCTGGGTGAGTTCTCGCTGAGCTCGACCGCAGGCTGGCGCTGCGACGAGCCGGTGCCCGCCCGATGAGCACAATGCGCACAATCGCGGAATCGCCGCTATCGGCGACTATCGCTCACAAGCGCGACACGCAAGGACCCGCGGCCGTACGTTCGATCTGAAGCAAGTAACACCGCGATTCTCTCGATCGAAATCTTGTCCACCGCAACGATATTCGGTGGATGCCGAAAAGGACATGCCAAATGGACAACGTAATCGACCTGGTCGACCAGACTTTCTTTCGTCTCGATGGGGCCGCCGGCGTGGGGCAGGCCGTCTGGGTGTACGACAGGCCGGTCGACATCGACGGTCTGCGCCAGTTTCATCGGTATCTTGAGCAGGGACGGCTATCGCGTCGCATCGAGCGCTCACCATTGCCGTTCGGTCGCGACCGGTGGGTCTCGGCCAACGACCGACACGAGCTCGAGATCGCCGCACCGCGCCGGCGTGCGGAGTTCGACGCCTGGCTGGGCGAGCAGGTCAACACCCCGTTGGACGCCGAGCGCGGGCCCGGCTGGCACCTGGCGGTGCTCCCGTTCACCGACGGCGGCGCGGGCGTGAGCCTGGTCCTGTCACATTGTGTGACCGACGGCATCGGGGGGTGCCTGGCGATCGTGGAGGCGGCTTGCGGCTACGACGGCGGGGTCGACTGGCCCGCCGCTGGGTCGCGCAAGCGGTGTCGTGCCCTGCGCGAGGACGCCCGCCAAACGATGCGTGACCTGCCCGCGATCGGCCGCGCCGTCGCCGCGGCGGCACGGCTGGCCCGGCGCGACCGCAGAGGCGCGGAATCCGCGGCCCCGGTACCCCCGCAGGCCGCCGCGGCCGACGAACGCATGGCGGTGCCGACCGCGACAATCTTCCTCGACGCCGACGAGTGGGACGCCCGCGCGCGGGCGCTCGGCGGGACCAGCAACACCCTGTTCGCCGCGCTGGCGGCCCGCCTCGCGCAGCGGATCGGGCGAGTCGCCGAGGACGGCTCGGTCACCCTGGCGATACCGGTCAACAAGCGCACCGCCGACGACACCCGCGCCAACGCCGTCGCGATGGTCAACATCACGGTGGACCCGGCACTGGTGACAACCGATCAGCGCGAGATCCGGACCGCGATCAGGCACGCGCTGATCCGATCGGATCAGGAGGACGACGAGCGCCAGACGCTGCTGCCCCTGGTTCCCCTGCTGCCCAAGCGGCTCATCAAGCGGATGGTCGGCGTGGCCACCGGCGGCGTGAGCAACGTCGTCGTCACCTCGAACCTTGGCGCGGCGCCCCCGGAAGTCAACCGGCCCGACGGCACCGACGCCGACTACGTCGCCGTCCGGTCTCTGTACCCGGGCGTGACCAAGTCGCTGATGCACCAGCTCGGTGGGATGCTGTCGTTGCACTCCGGCCGACTCCACCAACAGCTCGTCGTCTCTGTCGCCGCATATCAGCCGGGCGTCGTGGACTCCAATGACGTTTTGAAACAACACGTTACGAGCGTTGTGGACGAATTCACCCTCAGCGCGACGATTGGCTGGCCACGCAAATACTCCCGCCGCCCAAGCCTTTTCGGCGAAATCGCCTGACCGGACTCCGGATGAAACGACGGAAGGACCCTATCGAAATGAACAACGTACTCGACCTCTACGACCAGACCGTATTTCTCGGCGAGCGAGCGACCGCGACCACCAACCTGCTGCAGTGCATCTGGGTGTACAACCGCGGGATCGACATCGAAGGCCTGCGCCGCTTCCATCGCAACCTGCTGCGCGGGCGGTTGTCCCGCCGCATCGAAACCTCACCCCTTCCGTTTGGTCGGCACCGCTGGGTGTCGTCGAGCCAGCAGTCCGACCTTGAGATCGTCGAAATGCCGTGGCCGCGCGAGGAATTCGACGCCTGGCTGGCAGAGCAGGCCAACACCCCACTGGACGCCGAGCACGGGCCCGGCTGGCACCTCGCGGTGCTTCCGTTCACCGATGGCGGCGCCGGGGTGAGCTTCGTGGTCACCCACTGCCTCACTGACGGTGTCGGACTGTGCGAGGCGTTGGCGGATGCGGCCACCGGCCGGCACGACCCGGTCAGCTGGCCGGCCGCGGGGTCGCGCCGACGCTGGCAGGCGTTGTGGCAGGACGCCCGCCAGACCGCGAGCGACATCCCCGCGATGGGCCGGGCCGCCGTCGCCGCGGCCCGCTTTGCGCGACGTGACCGCGGTGGCAGCGCCGCGTCGCCGGCGACGCCGGCACTGCCCGAGGGGGCGGACGAACCGGCGACGCTATGGTCGCACACCGTCTTCGTCGATGCCGACGAATGGGACGCCCACGCACATGCCCTCGGTGGGACCAGCAACACCCTGCTCGCCGGGTTGGCGACCCGGCTTGCCCAGCGGGTGGGACGGCTGGCCGCGGACGGCTCCGTCGCCCTGACGCTGCCGGTCAATGAGCGCACGGAGGGCGACACCCGCGCCAACGCCATCACGAACGTCGACTTCACCGTCGATCCTGCGCCCCCGTCGACGGACCTGCGCGGGATCCGCGCCGCGGTCAAGCGCGCGCTGGTCCGCTCTAACTCCGAGCCCAACGAGCGGTTCACCCTGCTGCCCCTGGCGCCGCTGCTGCCGCACTGGCTGGTCCGGCGATTGGTCAGCGTCTCCGCGGGCAGCGCCACCAGCGTCGTTTCGTCCAACCTCGGTGTCGTCAACCCGGACGCCAACCGGCCCGACGGCAGGCAGGCCGACCAATTCGCCGTGAGGTCCCTCGGCCCGGGCGTGACCAAGGCGGTCATGCACCGGCTGGGCGGACTGCTGGTGTTGCTGTCGGGGCGGGCGCAGGGCCGGGTGTTCGTCTCCGTCCTCGCCTATGAGCCCGGCCAGCCGAACTCCGACGACGAGCTGCGGCGCAACCTGTCGGGCGCGCTCGGTGACTTTTCGCTCACCGCCACCACCGGCTGGTCGACTTCCCGACTTCACAAGCTGACAGTCTGAGCGAAAGGTTCTGCAGGACAATGAGTAACGTATTAGATTTCGTCGACCAGACATTCTTCCTCGGCGAGCGGGCGACCGGCGTCACGTCGGTCCTGCAGTGCGTCTGGGTGTACGACCGCGGGGTCGACTTCGACGGCCTGCGCAAGTTCAACCAGTGCCTGCAACGGGGCCGGTTGTCGCGGCGCATCGAACGTTCACCCCTGCCGTTCGGCCGCCATCGCTGGGTTTCGCCTCCGAGTCAGTCCGACGTCGAGGTCGCCGGAACACCGCGACCGCGTGAGCAATTCGATGCCTGGCTCGTCGAACAAGCCAACTCGCCCATCGACGCCGAGCACGGACCCGGATGGCGCCTAGCGGCCCTGCCGTTCACCGACGGCGGCGCCGGGATCAGCCTGGTCATCACCCACTGCCTGACCGACGGCGTCGGGCTCTGCGAGGCGCTAGCGGACGCGGCGGCCGACCGTGAGAACCCGGTCAGGTGGTCGTCCGCCGGGTCACGCCGGCGGTGGCGGGCCTGGTGGCAAGACGCCCGGCAAACAGCGCGCGACCTGCCCGCGGTCGGCCGCGCCGGCGTCGCCACCGTCCGATTCGCTCGGCGCAACCGCGGCGGTGCCGCGGCTCGCCATGCCGGACAACGCGCTTCGAAGGCTGGAGCCGACGAGCGCATCGCGCTGCCGATGGCGACCATCTTCGTCGACGCCTGCGAGTGGGACGCGCGTGCGGCCGCCCTCGGCGGAACCAGCAACACGCTGCTCGCCGCGTTCGCGGCGCGGCTTGCCCAGCGGATGGGCCGCGTCGCGAGCGACGGCTCGGTCACGGTGGGCATGCCGGTCAACGAGCGCACCGCCGGCGACACCCGCGCCAACGCCGTCACGAGCGCTGACTTCGCGGTCGATCCCACATCCGCGGCGACCGATCTGCGTGAGATCCGAGCCGTGACAAAGCAAGCGCTGATCCGCCATCGGGAGGTGCCCGACGAGAGGACGGCGCAGCTGCCGCTGACCCCCTTCGTGCCCCGGTGGCTGGTCCGGCAGATGATCGGGATGGCCGCCGCCAGCGGCGCCGGGGTCGTTTCCTCCAACCTCGGCGGGATCGACCCCGCCGCCAACCGGCCGGACGGCACCGACGCGAACCATTTCGCCATCAAGGGCTACAACGTGGGGACGACCACGTCGATCATGGACCGCACCGGGGGCATCCTGGCGTTGCTGTCGGGAACAGCGCGGGGACGGGTCTTCGTCTCGGTCCTGGCATATCAGCCGAATCGCATGAACTCGAACGAGATTCTGCGGCAGGACATTTCGAGCGTTCTGGCCGACTTCTCGCTCTCTGCGACGTCCGATTGGACAGCCACGCCGCCCGACATGTACGGCCTGCCCGCGTAGCGACTACACCCGGAGAGGACCCAGGAAGATGAGCAACGTACTGGATTTGATGGACCAGACCGCGTTCGCCGGCGAGCGAGCGACCGGGACCACCAACCTGCTGCAGTGCATCTGGGTGTACAACCGCGCGCCCGACATCGACGGCTTGCGCAGGTTTCACCGCAATCTGCAGCGGGGACGGTTGTCGCGCCGCATCGAACGCTCCACCCTGCCGTTCGGCCGGCACCGCTGGGTCTCACCGCGCGGCCAGTCCGAGCTGGAGATCGTGCCGGCGCCGCGCCCACGGGACGAATTCGACGCCTGGCTGGAGGAGCAGGCCGACACGCGTCTCGATGCCGAGCGCGGGCCCGGCTGGCACCTTGCGGTGCTCCCGTTCACCGACGGCGGAGCGGGCGTGAGTTTCGTTATCTCACATACCCTTATCGACGGCGTCGGGCTGTGCGAGGCGTTGGCGGACGCGGCCGCCGGTTACCGCGACCCGATCAACTGGCCCGCCGCCGGGTCGCGGCAGCGCTGGCGGGCGCTGCGGGAAGATGCCCGCCAGACCGCGCGGGACATCCCGGCGATGGCGCGCGCCGTCGTTGCCGCGGCCCGGTTCGCACGGGACAGCCGCGGGGACGTTTCCGGTGCGGCGGCGGCCTGCGGCCGTCCGCCGGCGCCGTCGGCCGGAACGCACGAACGCATCACGCCCGCGAAGGCAACGATCTTTGTCGACGCCGCGGAGTGGGACGCCCGCGCCCGCGCTCTCGGCGGAACCAGCAACGCCTTGCTAGGGGGACTAGCGGCGCGCCTCGCCCAGCGAGCGGGGCGAGTCGCCCGAAACGGCATGGTCACGTTGGCGATACCCGTCAACGAGCGCGTCGACGGCGACACTCGCGCCAACGCCATCACAAGCACCGACATCACGGTCGACCCTGCGGCGGCCGCGACGGACCTCACCGAGATCCGTTCCTCGATCAGGCGAGCGCTGATCCGCCACCGGGAGGCGCCCGACGAGCGGCTGGCACTGCTGCCCCTGGCTCCGCTGTTGCCGCGGTGGCTGATCAGGCGGATGGTCATCGTTGCTCTCGGCGGCGCGACGACCAGCGGATCGTCCAACCTGGGTGTGGTGAACGCCGCCGCCAACCGGCCCGACGGGTCGGCCGCGGACCACTTCGCCATGAAGTCGCTGTGCCCGGGTGCCACCACGGCGACGGTACAGCCAACCGGGGGCCTGCTCGGGTTGCTCTCGGGACGGGTGCACGGACAGGTCTTTGTCTCAATCTGCGCGTATCAGCCCGGGCGGCCGAACTCGAATGACCAGTTGCGCGAGCAACTTTCGAGCGTCCTGAACGAACTGTCCCTGTCGGCCACCATCGGCTGGCCGTGCCCCGAGCCGGTTGCCGACACACCCTGAGCACAACGCGCAAAACCGGGGAATCGCGGCTAATGGCGACTATCGCCGACAAGCGAGACCCCGCGCTGACGCCGCCATAAGTTCGATCTATCGAAGACGATTCGACACACCATAGAGGGGTTTCAGAATGTTCAAGCCTGCCGCCGTACCCAGCGCCGCCGGCGCTTCGGCCCCCGCGACGGGCGTGTTCGGGGGACTAGGGGGCCTCGTCGTGCGCGCGCCCTGGCTCATCATCGCCGCCTGGGCCGCGGTGGTTGCCGTGTTGGCGGTGGCGTTCCCTCCCCTGACCAAGGTCGTGGAAAGCAAGCCCCTACAGCCGTTTCCGCCCCAGGCGATGGCGGCCGCCGACCAGATGGCCAAGGATTTCGGTGAGTCCGCACAGAACATCCTGGTCGTGGTGCTGACTGACAACCGGGGTCTGCAGCCCGCCGACAAGCAGACCTACGCCAAGCTGGCGGCCACATTGCGCGGCGACGCCCGCGACGTGAGCGGCGTACACGACGTCGTGACCACCCCCGCGCTGCGTCCAT